>JACQAU010000053.1 GCA_016194835.1 Deltaproteobacteria bacterium | reverse complement strand
AGTTTTTCATAATAAATTTTAGCCTTTTGAGGAAGAGTAATTTCAATGTGTGTTAAAATTTCTCCAGACTTTAAAATATTTCTATTAATCCCATCTGGTAAATAAAACTCTCTTAGTTTTACCTTTCTCTCGATATCTTTACTTTTTAAAACCACATAAGAATCTAAGAGTAAAAACACAGCGGCTAAATCAGAAATAAATCTCGCTTGGCAAAGAGGTGTGTCACTATGTTTTACGTTAGGGATTAAATGACAAACCTCGCCTCCAGCTTTGAAACACAGGCTATGGGCTGAGCGAATTAACAAACTTTGGTTGTAATAAATACACCTGTTATTAGCTAAAAGATTTCCTCCTACGGTGGCACGATTTCTGATTTGTGGAGTAGCGATGTTTGAAATTATTTCTGACAACCAAGGCAAGTGTTTTGATATTATCGGATTACTTGCTAAATCAGATAAAGTAACCTGTGAACCGATAGAGATAAAATCTTGGTTTTCAATTTGGGATAATTCAGGAATTCCATACAGAGAAATGACATACTTAGGGCAAACAGTTTCTTGCTTAATTTGTGGCACCAAATCGGTTCCGCCACTCATAAACACAAAGCCGTTTTTTAATTTAGAAATGTAGTTTAGTGCTTCATTAAGAGATGGCGCCTTATAATATTGAAAAGAAGGAAAAATCATTTACGCCCTTCCCTAATGGCTTTTAGAACACGATCTGGAGTCATTGGCAAATCCAAGAGTCGAACCCCCACAGCATCATAAACCGCATTTGCAATCGAAGGGATGAACGGAGCCAACACACCCTGCAATACCCCATCGTCATAAATCATTTGCTCCATCAAAGCTTGACCTAAGCCCATATGAATAGAACCTTCGATTTGGCCTTCAACAGCAAGTGGATTAATCGGGAAACCACAATCGTGTACACAGGTTGTTTTTTTAACTTTAATAAACCCTGTTTGTGTATTCACATCCACTTCGGTAATAAAAGCTGTAAAGCTATAAGCTGGACTTAGTCCTGCTCCAGAACCTTTATAAGTGCCACCCATCTTTGGAGAAATATAATTTCCAGATGTCTGCAATGCGCCCTTACCCCACAATGCTCTTTGCAATACATCAAAATAACTTACACTTCTTACACTTGACGACACGCCACCTAAGCCAACATAAGTAATCTTAAAATCTTCAAATAAAAACTCGTCAGCATAATTAGGATTAGCTCCTAAATAAGGCTCTGTAAAATCTGGTTTTCCCATGCCTTGTCTAAAAAAATCCCTGGGCGGTTCTGGTTTTTCATAAAATGGTTTTCTGATTTCTAAAATTTCACAGGCCGCATCTACCAAAAGTTTGCGCATTGAAATAGCGGCATTTCTTGCAGCATTGCCAGCCATGAATGTCACGCGACTGCTATAACTTCCTAAATCAATGGGGCAAAGTCTCGTATCAGCCGAAATTACATGAATCATAGAGGTTGGAAGGCCCAAAACTGAGCCCACTATTTGAGCCAACACAGTATCACTGCCTTGCCCGATATCAGACGCGCCAGTAAAAAGTGTAACTTTGCCATCCAAATCTAATGTCAATCTAACTGTAGATTGTGGCATTTCGTTGCGATGAATTGGCAGCGCACTACCACTAATAAAGAAACCACACGCCACGCCAATGCCTTGGCCATACTGAAGTTTTTGATACTTTTCTTTCCACTTTGTTTTTTCTACGGCTTGTTTTAAGCCTTGTTTTAAACTACAAGAAGTAATCCGAAACTCGTTTGGAGTTATCGTGTTTTCTTCGTGTATGAGTTTAATTCTGGCGTCACACGGGTCAAGCTTTAGACCTACACAAGCCATGTCCAAAAGCACTTCTGAAGCAAATCTCGGGTTTACACCTCCGTGTCCCCTCATGGCGCCACACATGGGTTTATTGGTGTACACACGATCACAGTGAAATGAAAAATTTGGGATCATATAAGGTCCGTTAAGCAAAACACCATTATAATATGTAGTTACAACTCCAAAACTCCCATATGCCCCTCCGTCAATCAGAATGTTTGCATCTAATGCAGTAATTCCTTTTTCTGAATGCAATCCAAGCCACATTTCGATTTCAGTAGGATGCCTACCATGATTGACAAAAAAGACTTCTTCTCGTGTGAGAGTAATACTAGTATTTCTCCCAGTAATCAGAGCCAGTTTAGCAGCAATGATTTCGTGAGAAAAGGGATCACTTTTGCCACCAAACCCTCCACCTAGATGTGGTTTTATAACCCGTATCTTATGAAGTGGAATTTCTAAAACCTCCGAAAGCGCTTTGTGGAGATAATGGGGCACTTGAGTTGCTGAATAAACAGTCAAATCACTATTGTTATCTATTATAACTTTGGTCGCATGGGGCTCTGTAAAAGCATGGTTTATCGGAAAAAATGTAAATTTTTCTTTCATCACGGTTTCTGCTTCTTTGAAACCTTTTTCAGTGTCACCAAATTTTTGCGATACAGATTTATGAATATTAGTTTCTTTTTTAAGCTCAGGGTGAATAAGATCTGAAGTAGGTTTAAGTGCTTCTTTTGCATTTAAACATGGAGTTTTTATTTCGTATTCGATTATAACTTCTCGAATTGCCATAAGAGCTGTTTCTTCGTTCTCGGCGGCTACGGCTACTACAGCTTCGCCCACATACCTCACAACTTCTTGAGCAAGTGGGAGCTCGTCTTTACTGATTGACAAGACACCAAATTTTTTATTAAACTCCAAGCCTGTAATAACTGCTTTCACACCTGATATTTTTTTTGCATTTTGAAGGTCTATTTTTTTAATCTTTGCACTTGCATGTGGTGAACGAAGAAGTTTTATGAAAAGTGGGTTATCTATTTTTATGTCATCAGTGTATTTTGCTTTGCCAGTTACTTTGTCATACGAAGAAAGCTGGGGTGTGGGTTTTCCAATGTTCATTGTTTTGCGCTCTGATATAATTTTTTAGCTGCACTTGCAATGGCTTTTTCAATCTTTGTGTATCCTGTGCACCTACAAATAGTTCCAGAAATACAAGTTTTTATGTCTTTCACAGAAGGTGATTGGTTTTTCTTTAACAAATAAACTGCATTTAAAATCATTGCAGGTGTGCAATAACCACACTGCAACGCGCCCTCTTCTGTCATGGTCTCTTGAACTGGGTGTAGTTTTATGCCATCAGCAATGCCTTCGATGGTTACAATATTTTGGTTTTGAACTTCTAAAGCAAGCAACAGACAAGATAAAACTGGCTTGTCATTAAGTAAAACCGTGCAACAACCACAATCTCCTTGATCACAACCATTTTTAGTGCCGGTAAGATTTAGCTCTTCGCGTAAAAATTCAAGGAGTGTGGTTTTAGGTAAAATTAATCTTTGTGACAGTTAAACTAGTTTTTTCTAGCAAATTAAACCCCCTCAATAAGAGTTGCTATACCCTGTCCATGTCCAATACACATACTGACTATTCCCAAGCGTGCACTTTTCCGTTCTAAAATATTAATTAACGTTGTAACAAGCCTAGTGCCAGTACAACCCAAGGGATGCCCAAGCGCAATTGCTCCTCCCCACAAATTGACTTTATCTTCTGGTATTTTTAGTTCTCTCACACAAGCAATTGCCTGTGCAGCAAATGCTTCATTTAACTCAAAAAAATCTATATCTTCTATTTTTAAATTATTTCTAGATAAAAGTTTTTTTATAGCTGGAACTGGCCCCATTCCCATAAGACATGGGTCCACACCAACAACGCAAAAATCTAATACACGAGCTCTTTTGAGAAATCCATACTTTTGACAAGCATGCTCTGAAGCCATAAGCACTAGGCTTGCTCCATCGCTTATTGGAGAACTATTGCCTGCCGTTACTGTGCCATTTTCTTTAAACACGGCCTTAAGCTTACTTAATGCATCGTAAGTAGAATCTGGACGCGGTATTTGATCCGTTTCGAAAACACCATCTGTGGTATGAATTGGTAAAATTTCATTTTTAAAAAAACCTGCCTTTTGCGCGGCTACTGCTCTTTGATGACTTAGGACCGCAAAT
>JACQAU010000178.1 GCA_016194835.1 Deltaproteobacteria bacterium | reverse complement strand
ACAGACACAGACACCGCTCACTGACACAGAGTTTCTTTGAACTATAGAAACTGCTGACTAGTTACTCTGTAACTATCTATTATCACGTAGGAAACGGCCTCGATGATCCCCCGTATCCCCCTCTCCCTCTAGGCCCACCATGTCCACTGCCACCTCTACCCTCACCCCCGTTTCGATCTCCTCTGGGTCTATGGCTACTAGCTGTCTCAGCAGTTGGAGGCGATAACAATATTTTTCGTGAAAGACGAATTTTACCCATTCTATCTACTTCGATTACTTTGACTTCGAGTTCGTCCCCTTCTTTTAGATAATCATAGACATTATTAACCCGTTCATTAGCAATTTCTGAAATATGAAGTAACCCGTCTTGATTAGGTAAAAGATTAACAAACGCGCCAAAATCAACTATTTTTTTAACTACTCCACGATATACTTTGCCAACTTCGACTTCTGCAATAATATCCTGAACCATGGTTACAGCTTTTTTTGCTGCAACTGGATCGGTACTTGCAATATTCACTTTTCCGTCCTCTGAAATATCAATTTTACACCCTGTTTGTGCGATAATTCCTTTGATAATCTTACCACCTGGGCCAATGATTTCAGCTATTCTGTCCTTAGGTACTTGCACGCATGTAATTCTTGGAGCGTATTTTGAAAGGTCCTCTCGTGGTTGAGAAATAGCTTTGGCCATTTCATTTAAAATATGCAGCCTTCCCTCTTTTGCTTGAGTCAAAGCCTCGCGCATAATTGCTTCGTTCACTCCCTCGATCTTGATATCCATTTGGATACCAGTAATGCCCTGGTCTGTGCCAGCTACCTTGAAATCCATATCTCCCAAATGATCCTCATCTCCCAAAATGTCTGAAAGAATTGCTATTCTCTCTTGCTCTTTAATAAGCCCCATAGCAATGCCAGCTACTGGTTTTGGAAAAGACACTCCCGCATCCATTAATGCCATTGACGCTGCACAAACGGAGCCCATCGAAGATGACCCATTACTTTCTAAAGTTTCACAAACAATACGTACGGTATAAGGAAACTTGTCATATTCTGGCATCATTGCATTGATTGATCTTTCTGCAAGCGCACCGTGCCCGATTTCTCTGCGCGAATTGCCTCCAAAACGTCCGGTTTCTCCAACTGCAAAAGGAGGAAAATTGTAATGAAGCATGAATTTTTTCATGTCTTTTTGAAACATTGTGTCAATGATTTGTTCGTCATCTGCTGTTCCCAAAGTAATTGTAGAAAGCACTTGTGTTTCACCACGGGTAAAAAGTGCACTTCCGTGTGTGCGGGGCAATAGGCCGACTTCTACATTGATGGGACGAATAGTTTTTGTGTCTCGTCCGTCAATTCTTACTTTTTCACTTAAAATCATTTCGCGCATTAAGTTGTATTTTAAAAGATCAAAAGAAATCTGGATGTCGTTTGAAAGTTTTTTAGCTTTTTCTTGATCCTGTTTTTTGACACTTTCTGGAACAAGTGAATTTAAAAGATTTTCTTTTATCTTGTCTAATGTTTGATAACGAAGCTGTTTTTCCTTAATGCAAAGGGCTTTTTGGGTTTCAGTCTTTGCTAGCTTGTCTATTTGAGCTTTTAAAGATTTTTCTGGTAAAGCAAGTGCAATTTCTTTTTTTGGTTTTCCTGCCATTGTGCGAAGTTCATGAATGATTTTAATCATTTTTTTTATTTCTTCATGTCCCAAAAGAATTGCTTGTAATGCGTCTTCTTCGGATACTTCGTCTGCGCCACCTTCGACCATCATGATGGCTTTTTCAGTACCTGCTACAAAAATATCTAAATCTGAATGGCCTTCTTGTAGTTGGGTCCACGAAGGATTAATAACAAACTGGTTAGCAACTCTTCCTACACAGCATGCTGCGGTTGGCCCATTAAAAGGGATATCTGAAATATGTAATGCTGCTGAAGCTCCAACGGAAGCAGCAACGTCCACGTCTGCCTCTAGATCTACAGAAAGTACTGAGGCCACAATTTGCGTGTCATAATAATATCCTTCTGGAAATAATGGTCGGATTGGTCTGTCAATCATCCTAGCTGACAAAGTGGCTTCTTGTGTGGGTCGTCCCTCACGCCTATGAAAACTGCCTGGTATTTTTCCAGCAGCATAGTACTTTTCTGAAAATTCAACGGTCATGGGGACGTAATCAATCCCTTCTTTGGGTTTTGATGCAGAGCATACTGTGACTAGTACTCTGGTGTCACCGAAGCTTACTAAAACTGAGCCATGGGCTTGTTTTGCAAGTTGACCTGTTTCGATTGTTAATTGTCTTCCGCCTACTTCACAAGATACTTTGTGTGTTATGGTATTTGTCATATTAGTTTTTCCTTTTAGTTTTTCCTCTTAGTTTTTTTTGTTAGTTTTTCCTTATTCCTCTGGCCTCTATAAGTTATAAAAAAATAAGAAATGTTAATTTTATCTTTAAAAAAGAAAGCTTTATTTTCTAAGCTCTAACGTTTCTATTAACTTTTGGTAACGTATTTGATCATTTTTTCTTAAATAGCCTAGATCCTGTATCACCTGGCGAAAGAGCAAATTTCTTAATAATATCAGCTTTTTGTTGATTCAATTCCATTTTTTCTTACCTTTTTTTACGTTAACTAACATGCCAAGGACATCAATGTAAAGGATGTTTATAAGTAATGTTTTAGGAACTCTCGTAGTTTAGCAATGATTTTTGTCTCGATTTGTCGGGCGCGCTCTCTGGTAAGACCGTATTGATTTGCCAATTCTTGTAAAGTTTTTGGATTATCAGATAGTAAACGCTCAGTTAGGACTTTTAACTCCTTTGCGCTCAGTTGTTTCTGAAATTCTTGGAGCTTGTCCTTTAGTAAGCCTAATAGCTCGTTTCGAGCCAATGTTTCGTCTGCCTGTTCAGTGTTATCAGGCAATTGATCTACGTAAGTAGCACTACTACCTTCATGATTAAGGGGGATATCTAATGAGACCTCGGATCCATCGCTAGAAAGACGCTGGGTCATTTCCAGTACGTCTTTCTCCTTGACGTCCAATCGTTCAGCTAAAAGCTTGTGCCGACTTTGACAAGTCTAAAGTTATCTAAAATATATTTTAAAATATAAGATCTAATCCACCAAGAAGAGTAATATCCCAATCTTGCTCCCTTTGTGGGATCAAATTTTGAGACAGCTTTCATGAGTCCAATATTGCCTTCTTGAATAAGATCTAAGAGATTTGAGTAAATTGACCTATATTCAAAAGCGATCTTGACCACTAGGCGCAAATTAGCAGTTACGAGTTTTTTTGCAGCCTCCATATCTCCTTTTTCTTTCAAGCGCATGGCTAGTAAAAATTCTTCTTCAGGATCCAATAATGGATACTTTTGCATTTCTTCTAAATATCTTTTTAATGGATGTGTTGATGAAAGTGCGTATTTATCTGATTCTAAAGGCACTTCTGCAAGAAGTTGCGGTTGATTGCCCTTTTTTACTGATTTAGTTTTTTTAAAGCGTGACATAAACTATGCAAGTATTATAACGGTTCTCATTACGGTTCAAGGATGATAGCGTAAAAATAGTTATGATTCGATATAAGAAAGTAAAAAGAACTCTTTTTAGCAATGGATTAACGCTGCTTACCGAAAGGCATCCTGAATTCAAGAGCTTATGCATAGGAGTTTGGGTTAAGGCAGGTACCAGACAAGAGCGCCCGCACGAGGCCGGGATTTCTCATTTTTTAGAACACATGCTTTTTAAAGGCACTGAAAATCGTTCAAGTTTACAAATTGCAAAGGAAGTTGACCAGGTGGGGGGAGAGTTTAATGCCTTTACAGCTCGTGAGTATACGTGTTTTCACATCTTACTTTTAAGTAGAGATATTGATCTAGCTGTAAATATCTTAAGTGATATTCTGCTCTATTCAAAATTTGATGCAGAGGAAATGGAAAGAGAAAGAAAAGTTATTTTACAAGAAATTACAATGGCAGAAGAATCACCTGAGGAGCTAGTTCATGATTTATTTTTTGAGTTGTTGTACGGCCGGCATGGACTAGGAAGGCCTATTTTGGGCACAGGAACATCAATACGCAGATTTACTCGTGGAGATTTGCTACGTTTTTTTAGAAAACATTATCGTCCAACTCAAATAGTGATTTCTGTTGCTGGCAATGTCTCACATGAAAGTGTGTGTAGAAAATTAAGACTACTTACTCGCAAAAACTGGCCAGGAAGGCCTAGACAACTAGTGACTAAAAAACAATTGGGCTTTGAACCTGCTCCTCGTTTAAAGCATGGTACGTGGTGGATCAAAAGATCTGCTGAGCAAGTGCATCTTGTTTGGGGAGTAGAGGGTTTTAGATATTCATCTAAAGACAGATTTGCGGCGTTACTTCTAAACGTATATTTAGGAGGCGGGATGAGCTCGGCACTTTTTCAAGAAATTCGTGAAAAAAATGGTCTAGCATATAATGTTTATTCGACTGTTTCGCCTTTTTATGATTCTGGAGTGTTTTCTATTTATGCAGCAACCGGAATGAAACAAGTTCCTTTGTGTTTAAAACTAATTGAAGAATGTGTTACAAAACTGAAAAGGCAGCTCTTAACCGAAGAAGAACTTACAGTTATTAAGAATAATCTGAAAGGGACTATTTTATTAAATTCTGACGATGTAGAGTCTCGCATGTCAAGTGTTGCTAAAAATGAAATTTTCTTTGGAAAGTGTTTTTCAGTAGAGGAAATTTGTGCATGGGTTGATCAAGTAACGCCGAGTGATGTGCGCAGAGTTGCCAGAAAACTTTTTAGGCATTCGGCTAGAAGTATTTTAGCACTAGGTCCACGTCCTGCACGAAATGTTTATAAAAAACTAAGGCCGATATTTCCTGCTAAGTTTAATTAATAGTGCTTATTCCTTTGACACAGCAGACAGCAATTGTGCTAGTACACTGAAACCTTAATTTCTTATAGAGTTTAGTTGGAATATTTTTAAAATAATTTTATTCGCTCAGGCGCGGCATCCTGCCTCTGGGGCCCCCTTGGCCATCCATGGGTGCGATTCGCGGCATTATATCTCTGGCTCCCCCAAGGCCTTCTCTCACAAAATTATTTTAAAAATATCAGAGCTGACTTTAAATAAATTAATGTTACAAACCACTAGATTTTGTTTGCTGTATCAAAGGAATAAGCACTTAACTAATTTCGACGTCTTCTCCATATTATAAATAGCACTACAAGCGCTACTGCTAAAATGATATAAAATAGCATCTCATCAGATGTGCTTTTTGCTTTCTTGGGTTCTGCGACGTCAGAGCCGCCTTCGGCTGGTGGCTGAAACACGGTGTCTTGTAAAACATTAGGAGGAATCGGGTTTTGGAGTAGATTTTTATCAGATGGAGCGACATTAATACCACCCGGTTTTCTAAAGACCTTTAATGTTTTTATCATGATTTCAAAATCAGAAGAGTACTCTTTATATTTATTTTTATTGATCGAATAAGTCACAAGTACACCAATATCTGCTTTCACAGTAGCCAGGTAGCGAGTGTAAAAATCCGGTATTTCCGAATCTATATGCAGAGCATCTACCCATGGGTGGCTATTGATATCTACTGTAGTTGCATGTTTTGGTACTGAAGTAATTGGTTTTCCGTGAATACTGGTATAGCTTTTTGGTTTTTTTACATAAGTCAGGTATTGATCAAGGCTGTCTTGATCGCCCTTGAGTTTTGCAGCTAGGACAATAATGGCTTCTCTTTTTTTTGACTCAATAGCACTTTGGCAAACCCACTCTGCCCCTTCTAGATTGCATTGCCATTGTGGGGGGAGCTCGAACTCTACAAACTGGTTGGCAAATTTAGCAGCATGAGCGGGATGCAAAAAGATAAAATAAGAAACTAAAATTATTGCAATTGAACTAAAAATGGTTTTTCTCATAAAAGCTGTCCCCCAGTATAGGTTATATATTACAATAATTTGTTCCATTACAGCAATGGTCTTTTTGCAATAAATCCTTCTTCGATCCATACTTCTTTAAAGTATTCTGTAATTTTAAGAGCCGCTTCGTTTGGCTTAACATGGGTACACTCCGAGCGGGCAATTATTTCGTTCACAGTGCCATCCTTTTTGATAGAAAAAATATCAAATACTTGTCCGACTTCTATTCCGTCTTGGCTGCCTTTGTTGATTTTTACTAAATTCAATCTGTCACTCATGCGCACCACTTTGGCTTCAAATGCGTAGTCTAAAAATCCCTGATTTGATTTCCCGTATTCTTGTGGGGTGAGCTTTTTTGGTGAAATCGGTGTTTGAGCCTCATTGTATTTTTTAAAGTGCCACCGCGCAGTCATTCCAAACAAGATGTTCAGGCCTGAGGGTGCTGCCTGTCCCCAAACTGAATTGGATAGTGCTAGCTTAAATCCAACGTCTTCGTTCAAGTTGTAACCCAATTGCCCACGAATCATAGCTAGAGATGGATTAATAGCGTTTATGATAAAACTGCCACCTCCACCAGACCCGGTACTTGCTATGTTTCCTGACGTGCCATTGGGGTCGGTTTTTAAAGAATAAAAGCCATACCCGCCTATTTCTGCAAAAAACTGTTCACTCTGTACATATTGCACGGCCAATGACCACGGAACGGACGCAGAAAACCCAGCACTTCGCCAAGTGATTCCACTACCGCCTAAAATAATCCAACTTGATTCTGGAGACCGCAAAAGTGGCAAATTTAATAATAATCCTCCTGTCAGATCATAGGACCCATCTCCAAGAAAGGGTGTATTATTTTGGTTTGATTGCTTATTACTATAAAGTGGGATGTCAGTTTGCAATTGGAAGTCTAGGACAACTTTTTTGCTAAATGGGTTGGGGTTAGATTTTAAGACGCGGACAGTAAAGCCCAGTGTAGAGTCTCCGAAGCCATAAGCGCTGCCGCTCAGTGTGTTATGACTGATTTCATTTTTCAGCCAAGTCAGCCTGGCAAACGCGCTAACCCGCGGATTTAATCCGTAACTGGATAGCAAATCAAATCCAAACCTAGTGTAGCTTTTTAAATTACTAGGAGTAGTCAAGCTCCCGCTTGGGCCATAGTTCTCTTTTGTGGAAAAAAATTGAAATCCTGGTTCAAAAGTTAATGTTTTATGAGGTGCAAGGTGGTTTTCAAATGGGTGCGTGTATTGATCAGTATGTGAAAGTGTAGAATATAAAAACATACAAAAACAAAAACCTACAAAATAGTTTTTGTTTGTTAATAGTCTTCTTTTTGGACTTTGGCTTTGAATTTCGGTCTCTTTCATCAGTTCATATTTCCCTTACCCTTTATAATTAGCACGATTTTCTTTCGTTCTGTAGCAGGAATTGCAAGCTATGTGCCAAATAACAGGTGTATAAATTTAATTATAACGCGTAGCATTTTTATTTTTTGAACGTGCAATGCATGCTAGCATAACCCCATTATGACACTATATGACGAATCCCTAGAGTATCACTCTAGAGGCAGAAAAGGAAAAATCGAAGTTATTCCCACAAAACCAGTATCTACGCAAAAAGACTTAAGTCTGGCATACACGCCTGGCGTTGCTGAGCCATGTCGGATGATTCAAGAGAAAGAAGAACTTATTTATGAATACACGGCTAAGGGCAATCTTGTTGCTGTAGTTTCAAATGGAACAGCCGTTTTAGGTTTAGGCAATATTGGAGCGCCTGCGTCTAAACCCGTAATGGAAGGCAAAGGTGTTTTGTTTAAAAAATTTGCAGACATTGATGTTTTTGATATCGAGCTCAATGCAAAAGAACCCAATGATGTAATTCGTGCTTGCGAAATGCTGGAGCCTACTTTTGGAGGGATTAATCTAGAAGATATCAAAGCACCTGAGTGTTTTTATATCGAAGAAGAGTTAAAAAAACGACTTAAAATTCCTGTATTTCACGACGATCAGCACGGCACAGCAGTTATTAGTGGAGCTGCTTTTTTGAATGCAATAGAAGTTGTCGGCAAAGACATTAAGAAAGTCCGTGTGGTGTTTTCAGGAGGAGGTGCTGCGGCCATTGCGTGTGCAAATCTTTATTTACAGCTCGGAGTTAAGCGGGAAAATATTATGATGTGTGATTCAAAGGGTGTTATTTACAAGGGTCGACGCGAAGGGATGAACCCTTACAAAGAAAAATTTGCTGTTGATACAGAAAAAAAAACCATAGCTCAAGCTTTAGATGGAGCCGACGCTTTTGTCGGGGTTTCAGTAAAAGATGCTGTGTCTGCCAAAATGATTCAAAACATGAATAAAGACCCTATTATTTTTGCCATGGCCAATCCTGATCCTGAAATTTTACCAGAGACAGTTTTGAAAGTTCGTCCTGATGCAATTATGGCAACTGGGCGTTCGGATTATCCTAATCAAGTCAATAATGTTTTAGGTTTTCCATTTATTTTTAGAGGCGCTCTCGATACGCGGGCTACTTGTATTAACGAAGAAATGAAAATGGCAGCTGTAAAAGCGCTAGCAGAGCTTGCAAAAGAAGATGTACCAGATAATGTCTCGCGTGCTTATGGTGGTCAGAGCTTCAAATTTGGCAGAACTTATCTTATTCCTAAACCTTTTGATCGCAGAGTACTGCTTTGGGTAGCGGCTAGTGTGGCAGAAGCAGCTATAAAAACCGGGGTGGCCAGAAAAAAGGTGGATATTGCACAATATAAAGACCACTTAGAAACGCTTTTGGGTTCAAGTTATACCGTTATGCGAGGAATTAAAAAACGTGTGCAATCTGAGACAGAAGAAGAAGGAGTTTTGGCTAAAATAGTTTTCACCGAAGGGGAGCATCCTAAAATTTTAAAAGCTGCACACATGATTAGAGAAGAAGGATTTGCAGAGCCGGTTTTACTGGGAAATGAAAGAAATGTCTTAAAAAACATCAAAGATCTTGGTTTAGAAGAAGATTTGGCTGGAATAAAAATCATTCGTCCTTCTGATAGTGACAACTGGGAAGAATATGCTAGAAAATTTGCAGAAAAACGCAGTAGGAAAGGTGTCACTTTTGCATTGGCGAAATCTTTGATGCGGCAAACAGATTATTTTGGCGCCATGATGGTAGAAACCGGGCATGCTGATGGATTATTAAGTGGCATATCTCATAGTTATCCCGAAACGCTAAAGCCTGCTATCCAAGTAATTGGAGTCAAACCAGGTTCGCGTTTAGCTGGGATTTATATGTTAATCGTAAAGAAGAAAGTTATGTTTTTTGCAGATACCACGGTAAATATTGATCCATCTGCAGAAGAATTGGCGGATATTGCTATTCAAACTGCTGAGCTTTCAAAAAGCTTAACCAATACAGAACCACGCATTGCAATGCTTTCATTTTCTAATTTTGGTTCTAATGCACATTTTTTTGCTCTGAAAGTAAAGAATGCAGTTGATTTGATAAAAATACGTGCACCACACTTAATAGTTGATGGTGAAATGCAGGCGGATACGGCGGTATTTCCAGAAATTTCTAAAGAAAGTTTTCCATTTAATAAAGTACCTGGCAATGCAAATGTGCTTATATTTCCTGATTTACAATCCGGCAATATTGCATATAAGCTCATGACAAGGCTTGGGCAAGCAGAAGCAATTGGTCCAATTTTAGTTGGAATGAATAAACCCGTTTATGTTTTACAACAAAACTCTGACGTGAGTGATGTTGTAAATATGACAGCATTTACGGCAATGGAGATTCAACATCGCAGAAAAGCACGGGGAAATCCTTATTTATGAACGCAGAAACTCATAAAATTATTTTAACAAGTAATGCACCAAAACCAATTGGGCCGTATAGTCAGGCCATTCAAGCGGGTCAGTTTATATATTGTTCAGGGCAGATTGGACTTCGCCCCGATACTGGCGTGTTAGTGGGAGCGGATGTTGAATCACAGACTAGGCAAGTTTTAGAAAATTTAAAAGCTGTGATAGAGAGTGCAGGAAGTACTTTGAGTCGGGTAGTAAAAACCACGATATTTCTAAAATCCATGAATGATTTTCCCAAGGTAAACGAAATTTACGCAGCTTATTTTAAGGACTCTCCTCCAGCCCGTTCTACGGTCGAAGTTTCTCGTCTTCCTAAGGATGTATTAATAGAGATTGAAGCGATAGCTTATAGCAGTTAACAGTTTCAGTTTCAGTTTTGGTTTCGGTGCTGGTATGTATTATAAGGTCTCCAAATAAATAGTCGAGATTCATCTGTAACAAACAATCCAATCAGTTGGCCAAATATTTCAGATTTTTGTCTTTACAGCACAACCACTGCGAACGAGTTGGTCTACAAATGCAACGACATCTTCCCGTTTTACGTTCGTGAGGGTTTGGCGCTGCCTGGCTTCCTCTTACTCCATCCAGGCTTTCATTTCTGGATTTTCGTAATCAAATTCAGGTAAATCTTTTAGATCTTCAGCCATCTCATTTTTAGGGTAATAAGACTATGTCTGTGGTAGAGTCGCAGCCTTGTATTCTCTTTTTGTTGGACGAGTAATTTTGCCAGAGCGAATGCAGCGAGTGCACACCCTGACTGTTCGGGTAAGGCCATCTATCACAGCTTTCATGCGTTTTATATTTGGTAACCAGCGGGTACGGGTTTCGATATTAGAATGAGAAACTTGATTGCCATAAGATGGCTTTTTACCACAATAATCACATTTTCTAGACATAAACTTTTTCTTCCTATAAAGTTAATAGCATAACTTAGTAAAATTATAAAACAATTGCAAGTATAATAATGAGAGTAAAAAAAGCACTTAAAGTATTGTTGTTATTTCTTAAACCATCGTTGTTATTTCTATTAGTGATTTTATTCGGGTTCTTCTTGTTTGCTTTCTTCTCAGCAGGTGAGATTTATGAATATAAAGACACTGTAGATGGGGTTCATCTTCCTAAAGTAGATGTTATTGTATGCCTTGCTGGAGGCAGGGGGCGTATTACACAAGCTAGTGATCTTTGGTATAGGTACTATGAGCTTTCGCAAATGCCAATACGTGGAGCTGGCCGTTCGCCTGTGCCACCCAGTGTTCCGAT
>JACQAU010000177.1 GCA_016194835.1 Deltaproteobacteria bacterium | reverse complement strand
TCTACAGGAACAACAGATGTAGCGGTTACCAATACTGACACACAATATGGAACAAAAAGTGGTGCTTTTTTATATGCTGAAGCAGTTAGCATTGTATTGCCGGCTAATCTATCAATGCGATATGAAGCCGATAATATTTCTCAATTTGATGGTACACTAGTCACACAATGGGATGACCAGAGCGGAAATGCACGGCATTTAACTCAAAGCAATATAGCCGAAAAACCAACATTTCTGACAAATCAAATCAATAGCAAACCAGCAGTTCGATTTTCTGCAGCTCAGTTTTTATCAACAAATACAAACTTCAGTTTCTCCTCGTCTACTTCGTTTTATGTTGTACGCAATAACGATGGACACTCAGGTGGTCTAGGCACAGTAGGAGAACTTGCTGACAACGGCATAAATGCCTTTCAAATTTGGCCTACAAGCGGCGATATAATGTTTGGAAGATACACCGTCTCTTCTGTCACCTGGAGTGGTTATTGGTCAAACTTAATAAATTATTATTTATTTGCAATAGTCATAAATGCAACTGGATCTGGAAAAACTGTAAAAATGTATAGAAATGGCGAATACATAGGTACGGGTCCCAATACAGTTGATATTCAATCTAGCTCAGATAAATATGTCATGGGCGCTACTTCGAGTGGATTATACAATTTCGACGGATGGGTTGCCTCAGCTTTGATTTATAACACAGCACTTTCTGACACTAATCGAATGGCCATAGAAAGTTCTTTGAATAATAAATATGCACTTTACTCCGCAAATATCCGAGCCCTAAGTCCATGGAGTGGCACAACCCCAGGAGGCACAACCCTCACCATCACAGGAAACAATTTCTTTCAAGGACTAACTGTAAAAATCGGTACTACAAACTGTACAGAGACTAAATACATTAATCAAACAAAGGCTCTATGCACAACTCCAGCAAAAGCAGCCGGCGTGTACGACGTCACAATTACTAATCCTGGCGGAACTGCTGTAACTACAAAAAATGCTTATTCATATCAAGCTTCCGCACTACCAGATCCATCAGATTTATCTCCTGAGATATGGCTACAAGCAAGCGCAAATTCTTATGCAGATAACGATCCAGTCTATAACTGGACCGGATCAGACATAAATAATTATACATTTAGACAATACATACTTGCAGGAAGACCAACTTTTAAGACTTCTATTGTAAATAGCAAATCAGTAATGAGATTTTCTGCAGCACAAAGCTTAGGAGATGTCGCACCTAGCACACATGTCTTTCCAAATACAACTTGCATCGTAGCACAAAATGGAGATACACACGCTGGAGGGCTTGGAACACTACTAAGCCTCTCGTCATCTGGAAAAAATTCATTTCAGGTTTGGCAAACAACTGGAAACTGGATGATTGGCGAATACTCCGTTTCAACCTCCACTTGGGAAACCTTGTGGCCCACATCAGATTTTCATATCGCGTGTGCGGTTGCCTCGACCTCTGGCACAGGCCAAAATATTTATTCTTATTTTGATGGAAAATACATTAGAGAAGGGAGTAGCACACTAGATCTCACTGGTACAAAAAATAAAATTACAATTGGTATGAGTTCAAATGGCACTTATAATTGGCAGGGAGATATTGCAGAAATTATCGTTTTCAATAAAGCACTAACAAACACAGAACTAGATCAGTTAGAAAGATACTTTAGTGCAAAATATGCAGTGATCCCACTACAAATAGAATCAGTCAATAAAACCTATCTCGATACTGCCGGTGGACAAACAATAGATATTATGGTTTCTGGTGCCGAACCAGATACGACAGTGAAAATTGCTGGGACTCCTTGCGCTACAACAACATATGCCAGCTCCAAACAACTAACTTGTACAACTCCAGCACTCGCTGCAGGATCTAAAACCTTGACTATAGAAAAAGCTAACGGCCAGAGCGCATCTATTAATAATCTTTTAGTATACCAACCAACAGCATCACTCATTACAAATCCGTATGATATTTCTGGCAATGTATTGCTAGTGAAAGCCGACTCTACTTCTTATGTAGATAACAAAAAAATCGCTTTTATGAAAAGCGCTGACCCAAACAAATTCCTGTTTAGACAACCAGAAGACGCCAAACGTCCCATACTTAAAACTGCCACAGCAAATGGCTGGCCTGTCATGAGATTTACAGCAGCTAATATAACAAGTTTAAAAGACGTAACTCCTGGCACTAATGTTTATCCACTAACTTCTTGTGCCATTATCAAAAATGGAGATATACATAGTGGCGGACTTGGAGCATTTCTTACTCTTTCGGCCAGCCCACAAAATGCAATGTACTTTTGGCAAACAACTGGAGATTTTATGTTTGGTGAGTATTCGGTTTCCACATCAACTTGGGGGACAAGATTTAAAGAATTTACAAAATTTCATCTCTCTTGTGTTACCGGGTCTGGTTCCGGCGCGGGTCAAACCGTTAATGCATATTTTGATGGAACCTATATTGGCATAGGCGACGGTGCAGTCACGGCAACAGGAACAACAGATTTCACAATCGGTGCTCTTAACGCTGGCAGTCCATATAATATCGAAGGGGATATCGCTGAAGTTTTTGTATACAATAGAGCACTTATTGCCTCAGAGCTTGATAAATTACTCTATTATGCCAAGCTGAAATATAATATCAACGGATTGCAAATAGACAGTGTTTCACACAAATTTGTGTCAGATGCCGGCGGTACTACTATAACAGTAAGAGGTTCTGGATTTGATCCAAATATCACTGCCACTATTGGTACTTCTAGTTGCAGTTCTCTTACACTTACAAACTCAAATGAATTTACATGTGTCACACCTGCTCATGCTGTTGGTAACACCAATCTCAACGTCACCGATGGGCAAGGCAATATAGCTACTTTAACTGACGGGATCACCTATCAGGCTTCTGGTAGTGTAAATAAAAATCCTAAAGAGTTAAGCAATCTCATTGTTTGGCTTAGTCTGGATTCGACAACACGGTATTCTAATGGAGATCCAATTGCACAACTCAGAGACGGAAGTAATTACGATTTTTTATTTACTCAGTACAATGATGCAGGTCGACCTGGTTTTGCTACAAATAGTGGAGGATTAGGAACTTGGTTCACTCTCACAGCAGGTAACAAAAATGCCTTTTACACATGGCAAACAACTGGAGACACCATGTTTGGCGAATACGGGGTAAATACATATATATGGGGAGGAACTTGGGCAAATTTAACCAACTACCACTACGCCACACTTGTGATCCCAACCCGTGGTACTAACGAGACAATAAAATTGTACTTTGACGGTGTCGCCCAAGCAGATGGTACAGCTACATCAAGTGGACCAATTGATGACCTAAAACTGTGTAACAGTAGTTCCTATGCCCTAAACGGTAAAATTGCAGAGTTTATCTTATACGGAGCCGCCCTCTCAGATGCAGATAGAACGGCTATCGAGGCTTATATTAAAACAAAATACGGATTATAAAAAGTTTTTACAAAAAACACACAATCAGTTATTGCTAGAACAATAATGTCTTCCACACTCAACTTAGCACTTTTAAAGAAAATCCTCACACAACCAACAGCTCCGTTTAGAGAAATGCATGTAATCAAAACACTCACCCAGGAATTTAAAAATTTCAATATCCCATACTTTCAAGATCCCGTAGGAAACATAGTGGTAGGAGTATCCTCACAAAAGGAATATGTAAAACTTGTCCAAACCAAATCACAAGAACCATTAAGAATTTTTATAGCTCACATGGATCATCCAGGATTTCATGGAGTAAAATGGAAAAATCAAAATACACTAGAAATCAAATGGCACGGTGGATCTCCCACTAAACATCTGAAAAACGCAAAAGTATGGTTAGCCAACTCACAAAAATACTTGGGCGAAGGACTTTTAACAAAAGCACACCTAGAAGCAACCAAAGTCAATATCAGCAAATCTATAAAAACTGGCGAAGTAAAAATGCCAGTACAAAACATATTTACCAAAGATATATTTGCCAAAAGCATATTTGCCAAAAATATATTTGGTGGCCTTGCTTTTCGTGCACCAGTGTGGACGCGAGCAAAGCTACTATACACAAAAGGAGCAGACGATCTGGTAGGAAGCTTTGCCATTACTCACTTGGCCTTAAAATACCTCTCCAAAAAAAAATCCATGAAAACACCACCTCGTTTTTTAGGTTTCCTAACACGAGCTGAAGAAGTTGGTTTTATTGGAGCGATTGGACACTTTGAACTCGGTTGGCTTAAAAACACAAAAAGAGAAATCCTATGTATTAGTCTAGAAACATCACGCGCCCTGCCTGGTGCTGCAATTGGCAAGGGTCCAGTTGTCAGGCTTGGAGACCGATACACTGTGTTTAACCCAAACTATTTAAGAGTTTTGCTAGACTTAGCTAAAATAAGCTTAGGCACAAATTTTCAGAAAAAAGTAATGGACGGAGGCACATGCGAGGGCACGATAGCAACAGCTTACGGATTTCCTACAATAGGCATTTCTGTCCCGCTTGGAAATTATCACAATCAATCTTTTGAAGGCGGAATAGACTCACGAGGATCCTGCGGCCCTGCTCCTGAATTTATACACCTCACCGATGTTAACGGACTAATAACCCTGTGCGAAGATTTATTAAAACCGAAAATATTCTCAAAAAATCCATGGACCATGTCCATTGCAAAGTTTAGACGTAATTTTAAAAAATACACTCCATTATTAAAATCAGCCTTTTTTTCTTAAACCTTTGGGGTTATACCATAAGACTATGAGACAAATAAAAATAGCAATTAATGGCTTTGGCAGGATTGGTCGCATTATCACTCGATATGCTTTAGAAAATGACAATATTCAGATCACTGCAATTAATGATCTTTGCAAGCCAGAATCCATGGCTTTGCTCTTAAAATATGACTCCGTACATGGCACGCTAAAAAAAGAAGTAAGCCTAGAGAATGGCTGTCTCAAAGTAGGAACACAAAAAATACAGCTCTACTGCGAAAAAGACCCTGCCATGCTGCCATGGAAAAAACATGGCGCTGAAGTTATACACGAATGCACCGGCATTTTTACAGAAAAAGAAAAAGCAAGCGCTCACTTAAAAGCAGGAGCTAAAAAAGTTATTATCTCTGCGCCTTCAAAAGATCCCGACGTAACACTTTGTATAGGCGTTAACGAACAAAGCTATGACCCCACCAAGCATCATATTATTTCTAATGCATCTTGCACAACCAATTGCTTAGCACCATTAGCCAAGGTTTTAGACGATAATTTTGGCATTGTACGTGGCATGATGATCACAGTACACAGTTATACCAATGACCAGCAAATTTTAGATCTCACGCACAAAGATCCCAGACGCGCTAGAGCCGCTGCGCTTTCTCAAATCCCAACCACAACAGGAGCTGCAAAAGCCGTTGGCCTAGTTTTACCAAACCTCAAAGATAAAATTGACGGAATTGCAATCCGTGTACCAACTCCTAATGTCTCTTTGGTAGATTTTACAGGAGAATTAAAAAAATCAGTCACTAAAGAAGAAATCAATAATGCATTTGCCAAAGCCTCTCAAACAAATCTCAAAGGCATTTTGGGTTATTCTACTGAGCCGTTAGTCTCTATTGATTACAATGGCTGCACAATGAGTTCGACCATTGATGCTTCGCTCACAAATGTAATAACAAACCCAGAAGGAGGCTCTTTAGTCAAAGTCATCTCATGGTACGACAACGAAACAGGTTTTTCAATGCGCATGCTGGATTTAACTCTTTATATTACTAAGCATGGATTATAAATTTTTATGAATACTTCAGGCAATAAATTAATCAGTAGTATTCGGGATTTAGATTTATTTGGAAAAAAGCTTTTTTTACGCCTAGATCTCAATGTCCCATTGAGTGACACAGACGCAGAGGGACACAGAGCAGTTACAGAAGACACTCGAATTCAAGAAGCCTTGCCAACTATCAAATATGCAATAGCTAAAGGCGCAAAGGTTATTTTGGCCTCACACTTGGGAAGGCCAGACGGTAGCAAAAAAGCAGAATTTTCATTAGAGCCAGTTGGAGCACATTTAGCTAAGCTTTTAGATTGTGAAATCACGCTAGCAGATGATTGTATTGGCGAAGGCATAGAGCTTTTAGCACAATCCCTGAAAAATGGACAAGTGCTACTACTTGAAAACTTAAGATTTCACGCTGGTGAAGAAAAAAATGATCCTGAATTTTATAAAAAATTAGCTCATTTTACTGACATCTATGTCACCGATGCTTTTGGTGCTATGGCTTGGGCTTTTTGGAAAGCGCTAGGCAAAGCTCTCCCCGAAGGTGCCAAAAAACCCGAGACAAAAGACATCGAAATTGCAAAAATTTTGATCCAAAAAACAAAAAAACTAGATCTTCCACTATTACTTCCTGATGACACAAACCAGGGATTTGATATTGGTCCACAGAGTATTGAAAAATTTATTAGTTTTTTAACAAAAGCAAAGACTATATTTTGGAACGGCCCACTTGGGCAGTTCGAAAAGCCAGAATTCTCTATTGGCACTTTCAGTCTTGCAAAAGCTATAGCAGAATATCCTGCCATCAAAGTTGTAGGTGGTGGAGACACTGTATCTGCCATTAAACAATCAGGTGTAGCTAGCAAATTTCAGCACCTCTCTACAGGTGGTGGAGCCGTTTTAGAGTATTTAGAGGGGCATGGACTACCTGGAATTGAGATTTTAAAAACATACCCAAACAAGAAAGCTTTAGTATAATGAAACCGCAAGGCGTTTTGATAGCCGGCAATTGGAAAATGAACCATACGCCTAAAGAAACAGAAGTTTTTTTTGAAAAGCTTAAGATAGGAATTCAGAGCCTAGACGCTTTGGCTAAGGCATCACTGGATAATGAACAAATTAGGGTCTGTGTTATGCCTCCTATGTTATGCCTACAAACAGCATTAACAAAAACTAAAAATATGAAAGTTACGATTGCGGCACAGAACGTTCATTTTGAAAAAAAAGGAGCTTTCACTGGCGAAGTTTCAGGCCCCATGCTCTCAGAACTTGGTATAAATACAGTTCTAATTGGACATTCAGAAAGGCGTCACTATTTTGGTGAAACCAATGAGACCGTTACTAAGAAAATAAACAGTTTATTAAGCCAGGGATTTCACATTATTGCCTGTATTGGTGAAACAAAGGCCGAAAGGCAACATCAAGAAACAGAAAGCGTACTAAAAAAACAACTAGACGCTATTATATCTGATCAAGCTCTAAGCCAAAGTCAAAGCTTGGTCATTGCTTATGAGCCGGTTTGGGCCATTGGAACAGGATTAACCGCCACCACAAAACAAGTAGAAGAGGCACATGGGTTTATTAGGTCCGTTTTGACGAATAAGTTTGCCAATAAGAGTGGTAACATAGCAGCACAAAAAATTTCTATTCTTTATGGAGGAAGTGTAACAGTAGAGAATTTTGCAGATCTTTTGCATTGTGAAAACGTGGACGGAGGCCTAATTGGCGGAGCCAGCTTAAAACCTGAAAACATGATTGAGTTTATAAAAATAGCTGCCAGGTCTAGTTCGTGATACTTATTTTAAGCTTGTATGCTCATACATTCTTCGCTATAGGATGAAGAACAATGGTTACCTTCTTTACTGTAATTCATATAGTTTGTTGTGCCCTTTTAATCCTGCTAGTGCTTATTCAAAGCGGAAAGGGAGCAGAAATAAGTGCCTCTTTTGGTGGATCAAGCCAGACGGTGTTTGGATCATCGGGAGGAGCTAATTTTTTTACCCGCTTAACAACAGGTGTAGCTACAGTTTTCATGATCACTTCGGTGCTTCTTACAATTGCGTCAAATAAGACAAAACAAAGCATTATGGAAGGCCGCGTTAGCCAACGTCAAACTACAACTAGCACACCTTCTCCATCTGGAGCTCCAGCAACTATACCTGCAGCTATACCACCCGCAGCTCCAGCTACATCTCCTACAAACTCTAAATAATTGTGCTTATTTAAACAGTACCCGTTAGATGACATTACCCTTTACATCCTCGGGAAAGCAATTTATGATGCAACGCATCGAAAAAGATGGATTATTTTATGATAAAAATAATGCCAAAAACGGTTTTATTGCTTTTCTTTATTATTCACGGATTTTTTTCGTGCGCTTTAAGCGGTGCGGAGGAGCCGTTACTACAACGCGGTGATCGAGTGTGGGAATATGTGGTTGATCGTGGATTCAAAGGAAGTGCGGCGCTTAAAATTTCCAATGATCGTGACGGAAATATTTATGTCGTAGGCTATGACTATAACCCCAAGCAGGGCAGTGGCAAAAACAGGTTAGGAACTCAATGGTACGTACAGAAGCTATCTCCAAACGGAAAGCCATTATGGTCTGAGCCTTATACCTCAAATCCAACAGATGGCGATGATATACCATATGCAGTTGCGATTGACTCCAATGATACAAATTATCTGTATGTTGCAGGTTTTCAATATGGTGGATCACAGTGGAGAGTTGAAAAAATACGCACGGAGGATTCCATTTTAAAACCAAGTGAGAGACTTGTGTGGAGCTATGTCAGCGATGCTCCAATGAAACCCACCTTTGCTGCCGGAGCGACCGGTATGGCATTTGATCCCCAAGGATATCTGTATGTTGTTGGTCGGGACGGGGGAGGAGAACAAGGAGAGTGGAGGATCGAAAAACTACGCACAACGAACAAATCTTTCGATAAGCCATTAGATCGTAGAGTTTGGGCCTATACTTATGATCCTTCTTCTGTGATGAATCATACAGCTTGTGGTGGAGAGATGGCGCTAGGAGTAGCCTTTGATCCTAGAGGGTACATCTATGTGGGTGGATTCAAGGCATGGGGACCGGAACACGGTAGTTCGAACACCGGAGACTGGGTGATCCTGAAAATGATAACAGATCATGATCCCAATGAGATTTACAAGGACAGAAGGGTGATCCCTAAAATCGAGATCGAACCCCCATTTCAAGAGTCAAACGGAGAAAAAGTATATAAAAACGGAAGTAATGCGGCCCCTTGGGACATGGTATATGATCAGAAAGGTTTTCTCTATGTATCTGGGCACTCGTCAGACGGAGAACTAAATCTTGATCACCCTCTTGATCGCGCTCTTAAGGAAAATATGAATCCCCAGTTATTGGGATCGATTCGTGTTCTAAAAATCACAACTGAGGACATGAAAATTGTTTGGAAGTATGTCTACCGCCCCGCTGGTCACTCTTCTTCTATTGTAGCAGCCGGTATCGCACTTGATCCAAGTGGAGATGGTTCTCTCTTTTTAGGGGGATATTTAAATGGGGGCAGAAATTGGCTGGTTCAGAAGGTGGATGCCTTTTCGACAAAGCTACTTGGACAGTACGTGAACACTCCTAATACAGGTCAGAACGAAGTCATGTCGATGGCCTTTGATCCCAGAAGCGAAGCTAGTTATGCGGGTGGCTATGATTCAAGAAAGAGTAACCCGGGAAGAATCAGAATCGAAAAAGTTAAGTGGATTTTGTCAGAAAAGAAATAAATAAAAGAGATAAAAAAACAGGAGTCGATATTTTTATAATCAACTCCTGTGCGTAAAAAATAACGGTTTTTAATTAATTAACATAAACATTGAAATTTAAGCTCTGTTGTTGCCCGTTATTTGGAACAACATTTAGCACGCCACCATAATAACCCGGATTGATATTTAATCCCGGTTCGGTGCTCCCATCCCAGTGCAGGTAACCTGTCTGGAATTGAGAATTCGAGAGCCAGGCGCTTCCACCATTCAGATCGTACCACCCACCCTGGAATGTAAAATTAACACGGTACCGAACATTGCCACCGAATCCTGGGATAGTGACACGAGCAAAATAGAAACCACCACGTCTTAATACTGTAGTGTTTCCATATTGTTCCGCCGGCATGCCGTTTGAGTTATAAAACTGCACTATGGGAAAAGTAGGATTTGATTGCTCTTGCAGTGCTTGAACTGCGTTTTTTGTTACCCAGTACTGTTGATAAATATTAGGATATTGATATTGGGTATTGTAAAGATCGTGTTCTATGGACTCAAATCCATCGAGTACGTTTGAACGTTGGTAGTTGCAATCTCCAACGTGTCGCCACGTTATATTATTTTCACAAAAAACAAGCTCTTGGGCTTTCTGATTAAAGCCAGTCACAGACTGTTTAACCCACCATCCCAGCGACGAATTCTGCACTAACGAATCAAGTCGAGAGGCTTCGGTAGCCACTCTCTGCGCGACAGAGAAGTTGCCAAAATCGTTATGATTGGCAAAAGCCTGCATATTTATAAAACCTAGTAAAAAAATCAAACAATATTTTATTAATTTCATAATCAAATCTCCTTCTGATTTAGATATTATATAATAACAGCAATTAACCATTAGTAAGCAACAATCATGCCATTCGATATTTTAAAATTAGATTGATTTTACTCACTTTTTTTCTTTCATGGTGCAAAAAAACACTAATTGGGGACAAAATAAGAAACGATTTGAACCAGCAGCATTCCCGTTAATGCATTATGTCTCCACTGACCCTAATGCCTTGTGAATAATATGCATGATGATATTACCGTCCAAGAACAACTTGTACTTTCTGAAGCCATCCCACGAGCTGTGTGAATCGTGTTAAATAAGCATCTAAATAATGCTACAATAATATCAATATGCCGTGGTTTGTCGTAAGAATCGTACTATGTTGGGTAGTTTTATCTAATGCTTTTGCTGCTTCCTTACCATTTGATCCCTCTAAGTTTGGGGATTTAAATGCATTAGTAACCCCCGGCGTCGTAAAAGCTGTTATTAAAACTGTGGGATTTACATTGGACCATCGGCCATACGAACCGGCTACGCCACTAGGAACACAGGTGGGTATTACAATTGGGTTAGAAGTTACTTTATTAAAACTTCCAGATGATCTTGTGCCTGCACTCAATCAAGCCAGTCCAACAGGAGGCG
>JACQAU010000146.1 GCA_016194835.1 Deltaproteobacteria bacterium | reverse complement strand
TCCTGCTCATATGGAGCAAGTTGAAACCGCTCCATCAAATATGCATATAGTGCTTTATGGCAATAACTCCCAAGGACAAAATTTGTCCCTATTTGATGTTGCATCTAAGAAAACCTTGAAAGTCAAATGGCATGTCTCTGGTGCAAGATATGTTGACTTTACACCCTCTGTACAGGTGACAAAAGATTTTATTTTAATGGGCTATGAAGATTCAGAGACAAAACATAATCATGTTCTTTTGTTTGATTTTGAGGGAAAGCTTTTAGCTGATATTGCACTTCAAACAGAAGAGGGTGCTTATCTTTATTCTCATTCATTTGCCGAAGAAAAAGCTTATTTATATATAGCTACCGATGACTCTACACTATCGGCATTTAAAATTAGTAAAGACTGATTTCAGTCTCTCACTTCAACTACGTGATTGTGATGCAAATGATTTTTAACAATTTCTTTGTGCCGCCTGAGTTGTTTTTGAATTTTATCTGTCACTTTATCAATTGAAAAAAACAAGTCATGAGATGACGTCTCACCAAAATAATCCATACGATTTCCTACCAAATGACAGTGAGCTATGTTGTTTGCCTTTTCCTTTGTAAAATTCCATGTCACGTGGATTTTGCCTCTGAAATATTTTTTAAAACGCTCGGATTTTTCACGAGCATAATCCTTAATCACGTCATTTGAATTAATATGTTTAAAGCTTATATTTAAGACCATATTAGTTTTCTCCTTTAGAGTACTTTTTTTCTCTTCCCGGAGGATAAAATACCAAGAACGTCCCTGTACTTAGCAACGGTGCGACGGGCAATTTCAATGTTTTTACTTTGTAAAATTTCGACAATTCTCTGATCTGAAAGTGGATTTTTTGTGTCTTCCTCTAATACCATGTGTCTTATATAGTCTTTCACGGCTTCGCTTGCAACAGCTTCAGTGCCTGGCGTAGTATTAACGCTTGAGTTAAAAAAGTATTTTAGTTCATAGATCCCAACAGGGGTGTGTACAAACTTGTTTGTTGTTACTCGTGAAATTGTTGACTCATGCATCCCAATATCGTTAGCAACGTCTCTTAAAACCATGGGCTTTAAACTTTGAATTCCCTTGATAAAAAACTCTTTTTGTCTTCTTACAATCGCTTCGGTAACTTTGTAGATTGTTTTTTGTCTATTGTGAATAGAACGAATCAACCAAACTGCAGAGCGAAGTTTTTCTTGTACGTATTCCTTTGTTACATTATTTTTATCCTCTTCATTTAGGACAATTGCAAACTCTTCCCCAATCTTATAAACATATATATCAGGAGTAATGTAATAAGTGTCTCCAGTATGAAAAGAACGTCCAGGCTTGGGCTCAAATTCCAAAATCACTTTTGTGGCATACATAATGTCTGATATTGGTACATTTAGTGCACGAGCAATTGTTTGATAGTTTTTTTTCTCTAGGTCATTTAGGTGATTTTCGACAATTTTTTCAATTAAAGGCTGCGCTGGACTCAAAAATTTAGCCTGTACAAGCAGGCATTCTTTTAAGTTTCTAGATGCTGAACCTATAGGATCAAAATTATGTATGATCTTTAAAATTTCTTCAGCGTCTTCTATATTAACTTCTGTTTCTTGGGCTAATTCTTCTAATGTGACATTTAGATATCCGTCTTCTGTTAGATTACCAATAATGAGCTCACCTAATCTTTTTTCAGCATCTGTGAGAGTGGTCATTGATAGCTGCCAGTTCAAATGTTCTTCGAGTGAAGTGGTTTTAGTTAATGCATTTTCAAAACTAGGCAGTTCTTCATTAATTTCGCGCATAGAGGGCAGCGAAGGCGCATGTGAGGAATCAAATTCTTCAACATAAGACTCCCAATTGAATGTTTCATCACTGTTAAGGGCAAGTTTTTCTTCCTTAGGCATTGGTTTTAACAATGCTTCTTCGTCTCGTTTTTGTTCGCCTTCAGGGTCTTGTCTGGTTTCTGCATCAGAGGAAGCAGATGCTTCGCCTTCTGGGGTTTCAGCCTCTGATTCTTCTCCTATTTCTTCTAAAGCTGGATTTTCTGTGAGTTCCTGATTTATTACTTCCTGGAGTTCCATACGATTGAGCTGCAAAAGCTTAATTGCTTGCTGCAACTGCGGTGTCATGACTAACTGCTGACTGAGTTTTAAACTTTGTTTAATTTCTAAAGCTGCCATTTTTTGCCTTCTATATCTGAAAATCTTCTCCTAAGTACGCTTCACGTGCTATTGGATTAGCAGCAATTTCCTCAGGAGTACCTGTAACCACTATTTTACCATCATTTAGCAAATAACCAAAATCACAAATTGCCAATGTTTCTCTGACATTATGATCGGTAATTAATATTCCAATATTTTTCTTCTTAAGTCTTTGAATCATTTTTTGAATTTCTGATACTGCAATTGGGTCAATTCCTGCAAAAGGCTCATCTAGTAAAATAAAATGAGGTTTCATAGCCAAGGCTCTTGCCACCTCGACTCTTCTTCTTTCTCCCCCAGAGAGAGTAAATGCTTTTTGTTTTGATACCTGGGTCAAATTGAACTCATCTAAAAGCCGCCTGAGTTCTTCTTTTCTGGCTGAGTCACTAAGAGGTAATGTTTCTAAAACAACAAGTATGTTTTCTTCGACAGAAAGTTTTCTAAAAACAGAGGGCTCTTGTGGGAGATATGCAACGCCAACTTGTGCTCGTTTGTGCATCGGCCAATCTGAAATATCCTGGTCGTTATAGCTTACTTTTCCGTTATCCATATGAATAAGGC
>JACQAU010000145.1 GCA_016194835.1 Deltaproteobacteria bacterium | reverse complement strand
GATAATTTTACTTATTTTAAGTCATTTGTTGCAAATTTGGAGTTATTTCATAAGAATTATATAGAACATAAGTTTTGGATGAAAATTTCAAAAAGATTAGCTTCGATATATTTAGATAATAAACATTATTCTTTAGCATTGCCTGTGTTTGAAAAAATATATTCTAAAGAACCAACTTTTGAGGTGCTTTACCCTATTTTGTTTTCAGTGTTTTCGTTAAAACAATATATTAAAGTATTAAGTGATAATAGAATAAAAGACTTACGGAATATTCGAGATGAAAAAATTTTAGCACTTTATCGCGAGAGTGCTCTTAAGCAAGCAGAGTTAGAAAAAGAAAAACGCAATACGCAGGCATATTCAAAATGGATACAGATATTTTTAACATTTCAGAATGACCCGGCAAAAATAAAAATCGTAAAATTAGATAAACTTTCTTATTATCATGAAACAAAAGCTTGGGATTTGGTTAGTCAAGAGTTACTAACTACTGCTCCAAATGAGAGATATTTTGGTGATTATAAGTTTTATGTACAGAATTATTGTGTACATGGCTTGAAACAAGGTGATTTCAAATCAGTATATGAACTCATATCCCAAATAAAAAATTTCAGAAAAGAACTTCCTGCTTTGTTAGTAGATTATGGAGGTTATTATTTGCTTTCAGAGCTTAGTTATAGACGAAGTGTTAATTTAGAGATTTTGTCTCAGGTCCCACAAGAAAATAGAGAATATATTTTGAGCTTGTTATCATTTTATGATCCAAAAAAAGTTTTAGAATATTTTCACATGAAACAACCAAAAAATACATCTGAAAATACAATGGCTTTGCTAGCTTTGAGAATGGATAAAAACATGTGGGATTTTACTCCGTCTTCGGGTGAAAGCGCTTTAGTGGCGCAAGCTTTACCGTTATCGATGAAAGTGTATCCTAAAACAGTATATGAGAAACGAATAGAAAATATTGTATTTCCAAATGCACACAAAGGCTCTGGGCAGTATGAAAAAGTATTGCAGGTATTAGTTGAGCAAACGAGGTCATTGCGTCAAGTGCTTGGTGATGAACTAAAAGATAAAACTCTAGAAGTAAAATATAGAATCTTAAACGCTAGTCAAAAATTAGAGCAAGACACAGCTTTGGCTATTCAAAATGCTTCCCTACCGCGTGGACTTGCTTCAGAACAAATACCAAAATATAAAGATGAACTCCTGCAAGTATCAAAAGAATTTCTAGATCAGGCCGTAGAGATTAAAAAACTAAATGCGCAAGTATATCAAGCTATCCAAAATGAAAAACAAAAAGAAAATCTTAGGACTATAAATGAACCTGATCTTGAGAGATGGCCTTGGCCGTTTAAAAAACTTCATGCTGAGACAGGTGTGATTTATCAGTTAATTAAAAATAAACAATTTTTACAGGCGCAAATATTAACTGATTTTCTTAGGAAAGAGCATATAGAAAATGACAATGATTATTATCTTATTAGAACAGGGATTTTGCTCTCAAGTGTAAAAACTTCTGTGATGCGTAGATATTTGTATGAAGAGCTTGTTGCGTATGAAAAAGAAAGTGTCATAGAAGCATGGAAGGGGTTTGCTAATAAACAATGACAATTCAAATAATAAAACACTCACGAGCCGGAGGCGAGTGCACATCTAATTGCAAGCGCAGCCCAGGAGGGCGAGCATGACTACTCGACGAAGTATTTTTTTTAGTTTTATTATTTTAAATTATTTTTTTATTTTTCTTTTTATTTATCAGGTATATTCTGATGAAAAAGCGCAAGCATCTAAACAACAGGGTTCAGTTTTGGATTTCGAAGCAGATGTAATACAAGGTGAAAGACAAAAGCCAGATATTTTTTTACAACTTAGTAAGCAAAATCAAACATTGGAGTCAATTATTTTTATGCGGAAAGATTTTAAGGATTTTCATAATCAGGAAAAAAATTGGCGTCCATCGTATTTAGAGTTAAGAAAGGCTCCAGAAGTAAAAAAATGAACGTTTTAGAAATTTCGCGCGGCGGATTAGAGCTTGCTGTAGTGAAGCTAAATAAACCGCTTCTCTTTATTGGCAGGTCACCGACTTGTGATGTGGTTTTAAGAGCACAAGGCATTGCGCCGTTTCACTTTCTGTTTGAGTGGATCGGAGAGGGTAGTTTTGATAAATCTTTGGACCCATCAACACAGAACTGGTCAATCTTTGATGTCTCACGATCTAAGGATGTAAGTGGTGAAGGTGTTTTGATGGGTTCAGAGCCAGTCATGTTTCAGTCATTTATATTTCGCTGGATTGAAAGCAAACTCGAAGATGTTTCTGATATGGGTGGTGCAATCAAGCGTTCTTTTGTTGGTCAACCATCTAGCGCTAAAGCGTCATTTGCTCAGAAACTTGTTGAATATGTACAAGTGCGTACAGATTCCGGATCTATTGAAGAAGTATTGCACCTAAGTTCTAGAGTAATCCAAAAAACAAAAAAAATTACAGATGAGTTTCCAGAGTTCAAAATGGCACTTGCAACGGGCAAAAAAGATGCAGTTCGTATTTTGTTAGAAGAATTAAGAGGCGCAAAAATTTATAAAAAAGGTGAGTATATAGAATTAACTAATAAAAGTGAAGTTGAGTTAAGCGATGTTGATCTGATTCAAGTTGCATGGCGAGGTCATGATTTTTATTTAAGATGGGTTGATGCTATAAATGTACCTAAAATAGAGCGAAAATTAATTAAAGATCCATTACTGTTGAAGTTATCAATAGGTGGTGTTTTGGCTTTTGTTTTATTGTTGTTTTTAGTATGGCTTCAGAGTTTGAGGCCAAAGATTGAAGAAGTACCAGCCTTGCGTGTGGCTACAGTTGAACTTCAGAAGGTGGTAGCACCTCCGGCTCCTCTTATGGCTCCGCCAAAGGAGATCTCTGAAAATGATAATCAAATAAAAGAGAAAAAAAATTTTTCAAATTTTCAAAAAAAAGACAAAGTAAAAGATGTAGGAGCATCAAAATTTCGGCCGGCAGCAGGAAATACTAGAGCTGGATTGAATGCTCCCGCACAAGTAAAAGATTTCAATGCAATTGGGGTGTTGGGTGCGCTTAAGAAATCAGGTGGAAGTGGAGCGCCATCTAGAGTTTCACCAGATTTGATTTTAAATCAAGGCATTGTGACAGAATCGGTGTCAGGGCAGCAAGGCAATATTGTGTTAAAGAACTCTCCCTCTGGTATCGTGTCATCTGGTGGTACAAAGAGTGGCGGTGGGACTGGCGGTGGAGGATTAACGCAAGCTGCTACTACTTTAAGGGGCAAGGGTGAGTTTTCTGCTTCAAGTGTTGGGGCAATTGGTAGGCCAGGTGGGAGCGGAAGTGGCGGTGGAGAACTTGGTAAAGACATAGAGTTTGGCAAGATTGATGAGGGAGTGTTTCAGGTGAGTGGTGGACTTGATCGGGAGACGGTGAGGAGAGTTATTTTTAGTTATCGTGGGCAAATCCGTTCTTGTTATGAGCGGGCACTTGTTGTGAGTCCAAGGCTTGGTGGCAGACTGGTTTTTCGTTGGGATATTGCAGGCGGCGGCAATGTAATTCGAGCTGATGTAAAAACATCAGAAACTAGTTCTTCGGCTTTAGACGGCTGTGTTTTAGGCGTAATCGAAGCTATGAAATTTCCTCAAGCGCCTAGCGGGAGAGGGACAACAGTGATTTATCCCTTTGTCTTTCAGAAGAAGTAGTAAGTTTTATTTTTAGTTTTGGAATTAAAATATTATCAATGTGCTGTTTAAGGGCAAAATAAAAGAAGTAATAAGACCCTGCTAAGGCCCCCAGTCCTTTCCAAAAGTGAGTAAAGCTTGTATCTCTAAAAAATTCAGGAATATGCTCAAGAGCTAAATAAGCATGTAACGCTCCTAGTCCCAGATAAGTTAACATGTATAATCTACTTTTATTCATTTATGTTCCCTTTTCAGATTAAATCCTTACAGACTTGTTGTATGGATTGAAAATTTGTTGTTTCGCATATTCTAATTAATGTTTCTGATGTGTTTTGATGTATTAGATTTCCAAGATGGGCAATACCCATCAATG
>JACQAU010000176.1 GCA_016194835.1 Deltaproteobacteria bacterium | reverse complement strand
ACAAAACACTGGGGTTCAAAATAAACAAGTTTCCGTCGCACAAACACCAAATGCAAGTCAAGAACAAACAGTGCTAACACCCGATGGACCGCGTGTATTGAAAGTTATTTTTAAAGAATCCCAACAAAACGGCAGCTTTGATAAACCTAGTGCTGATGGCACTGCAGCTAATTCTGGACTCTTGGCCAAACGGTTATTTAATCCTGACGGAACCTTGCTATCCCAAGATCCAACTTCTCCTGGTTGGCCTAAATGGCTAAATACAATAGAAATTGGCATAAGCGGAAAAAACAATTTATCTGCTGATAATGCCGACTGCGCAAGATTTGCAACTGCTGAGGAGTCTACAAACACACAATGCGGTTCTGACACTGCTCAATTTGCCTGCGGTGCTCCATCTAAGTTTTATAGAATTAGCGAATACGACTGCGCAAAACAAAGCCAATACAAAAACGCTCCAAGCACACAGATAGGAAATGGCGGTCCACAAGATGGCGTTTATATCAGAATTGCATTAAATAGAGATAAAAATTTTTTGGCACCATGGGAAAATATACTTGCTGTTTTAGAATATACTGCATCTTCAATTCAGCCTTTTACACGAGACATGACTAAATGCTGGAAATCCGACGGCAGCATGGATCTCTCTGACCCAGCCTGCTCAAGTCAAACCTGGCAAACTTATCTCAAAAAAAACTTTGCTGAGACTGTTCAATCCTTCATAATGCTTATACCACCAACACACTCGTTTGTAACAGCCTCTACCCCATTAGGCAGAACTCCAATTGTTTCAAAACAATTTTATATTCCACTAGCTATGGATAAGGAATTAAGTATTTTTCAAATTTCAAGAATCAGAGCAGTTAATGATATTTCTAATGATTCTGATTTTACTAAATGGTGTAACCCATCACTCCAACAAAATAGAGCCAACAACTCAGCTTTATGTATGGGCACTGTTTTTTACTCGTTAACACTTTATAGGATGTAAAATGAAAATAAATAAAAGTTTATTAATTATCATTACATTAGTCAGCATATTAGCCTGTATATTAGTTGGTTGCGCAACGAATAAAACTGATTCTAATCAGAATGCTATATTAAAAGTAGTGGACATTGGACCGACTAACGGTGAAAAAACAGGTGCAAAAATAATTTTCAATCAGTCCAATTTTTATACTTTTGCCAACCCACACCCTCTCACAAATTGTTCAGGAGATATAAAAACCTCTTTTCATCTATTTAACTTACAAAACAATGCACCAGAGAGTTATTCTGAAAACACCACAAATACAACAAATAATTTGAATCCAAAATTTATTAAAAATATTTCCTTAGACCTCACAGATTATACTCAAACAGTATCAAACCCAAAAGCAGCTTATTGTCTATTAAAGAACGAATCCATTTTTAATTCAACCAATCTGAGATGCGCTAGCTTTAGGCAATCGAGTTTTCAAAATTCAGGCTTTTATTCGTTCTTAGATGCAGAATGCGAAAAACTATGTCCACTACAGAGCTCAACTCCATCACTCAATAAACTTATGGCTGGCGGAGTGTACATAGATCTGGATCGAAGTTTCTTAGCTGCTAATGAGAACTTAATATTACATTTAACATATTTACCATTGCCTATTATTCTCACCGAAGACAGTGACCCAACATATCCTATTTGGCCTATATTTAGAATACACCTATTACAAACTGGCGAATCTTTAACAGATTTAGAAAATGCCTTTCAACCAAGAAATCTCTTTTATACTTTTGATAGCAATGTTCAGAAAATAGCTTATACTTTTGCTGTCCTCTCACCACAGACACAAGAAGTCAGAGAAGATCAAATCTTTATCCCACTTTCTATGAATCCAAAAATAGACCGCATACAAATTGAGAGATACTCAGGTTCTGCAGTGTTGTTAGAAGCAAGCCTTATAAGAGCTGGTAGCATATACAGTTCTGCGCAAGGAGGTGCAAAGTGATTTTAGTTTACAATAATATAAAACAACTACTGTCTACTTCATTTCTGTGCTTTGTGCTTACTTCATGTACCAATAGCAGTAATTTTTCTATTAACAAGCAACCAACTTCCGCATCTCCTACTCCAAGTCCAAGCACAGTTGAAAAAAATATTTTTACTATCACAAAAGTTATCAAATCTAATGTAGAACCAAATTCTCTAGTTGATATCTTAAGCGAACCGACCGGAGAGATTGGCCAAATTTGTTCACAAATAGTTCAAACTGATAATAATCAAACTCAAAATATTGCCACATGTGTTTGCCAATTTACATATACCAAAAGAGATGGTTGGGTTGAAACATGGTCGACACAACCCAGTTATCTTGAATCAAATTTGATACGATGCCCATACCAGGGAGTACCACTAGATAGCACAAACATCAGTGTGCGTATCGTTAATCAAGCCACAGATGGCAAAAGCAATGCGTTAGAATTTCCTCTATACGGTAGACAAACCGCACTAGACAGTAACCATCCTCTCAATTATTTACAAGTGAGAAGATATCAATGTAAAGACGCTATTTTTATTCCTAATGTTTTTGATGGAAGTATTTATGATCCTTTTCTTTCAGAAGATAAATATCTAACATACCCAGTTAATTTCTTTACCACTAATATGGGTGGCACATTAACTCAATTTGTAGAAAAAATAAAACCCACTCAAGGAGCTGGTTTTATTTGCCCATCAGACGCTTCACAACTTCTAGTTCCACAGATTTTTAGTTTCGGAACAAACCAATCTCCAAAACTTGGCTTAAAAATGTATCCATTAGATATTCAAGACGAATTCGATAGACAAACATTTTATTTAGCAAAAGAAAAATTTGGCGTGTTTCAAATTGCTTTTAATACTTTTGTTGCCCCTGGACTCGTTACCTCTGAGGCAAAACCAGCACAAAACAGCCCTTCTAGCAAGAAAACTCAACCACCTCCTCCTTTGGGTTTTGCAGCACAGCCATATAGATACCAAGACGGAGAAGAGTCCTGCCCGGCAGATTCGTTTTTACCAAGAGGTTTCAGATGGGTAAAAGTTTGGCAGTGGAGAGCCTCGCTACCTGCTAGAGTCTATAAAAAAAGTTTCACATTCGAAAAAAGTGGCAATATCGCTTGCAACCCAGGAAACTGGACCGACAAGGATCATCCAAGGGGACCCATTATTCTAGACTGCGGACCAGACGGTGGGTTGTCTTTAGATAAACCAAGCCTTTTTGTAGGCAACCCACAATTTATTGCGGACAGAATTGACCAAGACGGCACTTGCAATCGATTATATCGAGAAGAAACATCTTCTACGAATCGCTGTAACAACAAAAAAAATGACGACTATTTTAGGTTTGGATTTATGCCTACAGGAGCTGGGTGCAGTGTGGCAAACAATGATCCAAGTTTTATTGTGCCAGCAGATTTTTTCGAAGAAGGCACAGATTTTTGGCAACCTTATGAACTGGATCCTCGTCTGTATTGCAATCAAGCTCCAAGACTGGGTACTCTAAATGACCCTTTCAGCCTTTGCTTTCATTCTGAACCAGGAAGTCCTACAAAAGTCGACAGTATACCTTTTGATAGTAAAAAATACCTAGACATGGATATCGATGGAGGTGTAGCCAGATACGATATTCTCTACGTGGTTTCACCTGTAGATATTATGAGTAAGCACTTCAAACTACTTGATGGAAAACCAAACTCTGTTCCTGATGAAATCGCAGCACCTTATACCCCTTATCGACACTACACAAAAGAAGACTGTCAGGACTTCAGCAACCCTCAGACCTGCCCACGTGATAAGAGAATATATTATGGCTTTTTAAGTCAAGATGCTTCACAAACTACACCATCTACTAACACGCCGCCAACATTTCCTCTATGTGCAATACAGCCCACAGAAAGAGTTAACCAATGAGCTACCCTATAATAATTTTTAGTCTATGTCTCTTCTTATCAGCTTGCACAAATAATTTGAGAGTTTATACACCACAAAAACAACCCTCAGCTCTTCCATCAGTTATTGTCACATTGCCAGCACAAGGCTCTTTAGCTATTGCATCTCTAAAAGAAACTGAGAAAAAAAACGTAGTTAGCATATTATTTGATCCAGTAAAATCCAATACTCCTGTTTCAAAAATGTGCACTGTTCAGAGAGACGGAACACAAGGAGGCACTCCGTGTCAGTGTATTTTTAAATGGAATGAGTTTAATAAAAATGTTTTTCCTCCACTAGAAATCAAACGAGAAGCAAGAACATTGGTTGTTGACGTTCAACCATACGCTGCATTTTGCAATCTCCCTCCCGCATATCAAAATGAAATTGTTATTGGCACTCCGGTCAACGTTACGGTTGAGCAAATCATAAGTGGCGGCGCCCCATATGAAGTAAAATCTTATACTTTCAATAAACAAGCAAGCATAGACGCGGGATCATTTCAGGACGTTTATGGAAATATTTTTGATAATATTTTACGTTATTCTTGTTATGAGCAATTTAAACGGGGTTTAGTGATTCATAACAGAACAGATATTAGCAAAACAAATCCTCAAACTGGCGAAGCAGTCACTTTTATTTCGGCCAATCAATTTTGTGTTGCGAAATCTGATGGCACGGGTGGCGATACAGAAGGATGTAAAAACATCCCACCACCAGGAGCCTCAAACGAAGCTTATTACTATAATTTATTTATACGAGCCTCAAACCGTGGAAATATCAATATTGAAAATGAAAGATACAAATGTCCGAGAGTGCTAGAAAGTTTGACAGGTCCTAACCGTACAGATTACTGGCCATTAGACACTAGCTTTGCATTAGCAGTAAGAAGATCATCTGATTTTAATGTTGGTGTCGAAGCTCCAAGCACATTATCTATTGGTGGGGACCCTTCTTCAGAGCCCACAAGCTGCGACGCTGATCTAAAAAAACCAGATGCTCCAAATACTAATAACCCTAATGAACCCCCTCCTACGAACGTAATTGTAAAAAAATGCTTAGGATTTGCGAGACTTCCAAATACTGATGGTTCGTGTCCTGTAATCCGATCAGCTAGCAGTCAAAACATTCCTACCTTTAGATTAAGGCGATTTGTAGCGATTTTTCCGCCAAATTTTGACACAGATGGAAAAATGAGAAACGAATCTCAAGGCGCCGATACAGTTTATATTCTTGATCGCCCGGTTTTGAACCCAAATGCTGCTAATAATCCTACAGAGCCACTGTATTATACAATGCTTGGCCCAAAACCATGTCCATTTGCATTTTATGATGCAAGAGGAGTTGCTCACACGGATGATTTCGTAGATTCACTTTATGATAACAAAAGACCAGGATACGTAGCAACTAACAACTTATGTTGGAAACATAAGAATGTTGACGGAATCGAATTTCCAAATAGAGATAGTGTAAGTTCTTGCGCAGCAGCATTGCCATTGTACAATAAAAATACTGGTGTTTGGTCTGTTGGCACAGTTCATCCCACCAATCCAAGTTATAAGATGAAACGTGTTTTTATTCGCCCGATCGAAAACGCTTGGGCATCTCATTACGAAGAGGACACAGCTTTTCAGGCCTGTGCACCTCAATCACAACCTTTTGTTGTTGATCCACCAATGCACTTTGCCAAATCGTCTGCCGGTAATGTTAGTTGGTGCGCTGAAGTGTATCCAACACAAAATCCAAATATAACAGATATCGATCCAGGCCATAGAGGTAAAGTGTTGCCATTTACTTCTCATGTGGTTAAAAATTCAAAAAGCGAGGCTTGCCAGTTTACTCCAAATTCAAAACTAAACTCAATATATCCCATATATCCAGTCGATGGTTATGCAAGACATCTAGCATCTGTCGCAATAGATTCGACGACTTCTCCACGGGAGCTTTCAGAGTGTACGGAAGAGACTTTAGATTCAGGTATTGGCAGTCATTTGACTTGTGATCGAACTGTCGAAAATCCAAGCTCAACTTTTAAAACATTTCCATTACAAGCCAGATCACAATGGACAGAAAGAGCTATAAGTACAGATAAAAGTTTTGCTTGCGCAATCACAGATGATCAAAACGGAGGAAAAACTGGCCGTTATACTCCGAAACAAGGCTGCTGCGGAAAATCTGTTTTTGTTTGGTCGGGAAATGCCCAATACTCAAATAATCGCACTGCCCATCTGGAACCTAGTAAAAATCAACGTAACCAAAAAACACTTTGCGAAGTTCCTGAGTATTAGATGTTTATCTGAAAAGTACCTAATGCGCATGTAGTTTAGTTAATGCACTTAAATATATTTGATGTAATTTTGGGTCATAATCAAAAAGCTGCACAGATACTGAAAATCCACGCTT
>JACQAU010000175.1 GCA_016194835.1 Deltaproteobacteria bacterium | reverse complement strand
TCGCAGGCATAGGTGAGCTTGTAACAGAGAATATCAGCCAGGATGCTCAAGTAATAATCGGAGCAAGGGTCAATAAGGATTTCGCCAACAGAGTAAGAGTTATAACAATAATGACTGGAGTAAAATCACCTTACGTCTTAGGCAGGAAAGCAACGAGGCAAGAATCTTCAATAAAGTCCGAAATGTCCGACTTGGGAATAGAGGTATTCAGATAATCGTTCATTAACAATAGGAGAAAACTTTTATTTTTTCATTTTTTCTCTTTTTATTTTTTTAATGCATAGTGATGCATAATCAAGAATTTTTAGTACGACGTAATTTGATTTTAACAAAGCCAAAAGCAGTATTATTTATTTTTCATTAGTCACACTACAAACAAGAGAGTTATCTGTACAAATAGAAAAAGAATCATTGCAGTTTAGTCGCTTTACCTCAACTCAAATTATTTCTGATTTTTCAAATTATTTTTATTTTAATTATTCAGATCAGTTTATTCAAAAAATTAAAAATATAGTTTCAAGTAATGAAAATTTAGTTAGTATTAAAATTATTTCAAAAAGAACAAATTCAATTATTTTTGACAGTGAAAAAGATCTTTTTAGGGTCACAGCTGAACCTCCATCAACTCTTGTGCCATTAAAGACTCTGCAAGAAATAGAAGAAGAATTGAAAACTAAAGATCAGGCTGGAAAAGTAATACATAGACAAAAAGAGAAACTGTTTTCTGTCCATACTTTATATCGTTCAGAAGGTGGTGATCCGTTATTTTATTTGGAGTACTTGTTTGGTTATTTTTCGCTGAACCGAAACATAGAACTAATAAAAAGGCAAATACTTGTAGACCTGCTTCCGTCGTTGGTTTTGGGTTTAGCAGTAGCGTTTTTGTTAAGCCAGCTTTTAGTTGCACCTATCAGAAAACTGGTAAGTGCATTAAAAAACGTCACAGCTGGAGATTTTGATGTTGTACTTTCAGCGCGTGGCTCTGATGAAATAAGTGAACTTCTATCTGCTTTCAATCAAATGACTATCGAACTAAAAAAGAAAAAAGAGCTACGAAAATTTCTTTCCGAATCCACTTATCGTCAAGTCATGGAAGCGAAAGATCTTGAAGAAAAAACAAGGACTCAAGGTAAAAAAGTAACTGCTACTATTTTATATGCCGATATTCGTGGTTTTGTAAATCATTGCGAAAACCTAGAAGCCGAAGAAATTACATCCATGCTTAATGATTATTTTACACAAATGGTAGAAGTAATTACTAAACATGGTGGGGAGGTAGACAAATTTATTGGTGATGGCATACTTGCTGTTTTTTATGCTTTACCAGAAAAGAGATTATTTTTTGAGAAAGATTTAAAACTTTTAAAGGAAACCACCATTGTACAAGCTATTTATTGTGCTTTAGAAATGCAAGACAAACTCTCCTTGTATAATCAAAAAAGACTAGAGGCGTTAAAAGCAAAAATTGACATAGGTATTGGTATCACGCATGGTGAAGTTATTTCTGGTCCCATAGGTTCAAAAGAGCGTATGGATTTTACAGTAATTGGTGATGTTGTGAACCTGGCAAGTCGTATAGAAAAGCTTTCTAAAGGTGGGAAACATACTCGTATTGTGTTTACAAAAAACGTTTCTAGCACTCTCAAAGATTTAATGGATTTTGAAGAAATTCATAATGTAAAAATTCTTGGCAAGGAAGAAGAAATACAAGTATATGAATTGATAAAACTTAAAAATCTCAGTGAGTTAAAAGGTAGTATTAGTTCTTCTGATTTTCAAATGAGACAACGAAGTCTTGAGCTACTGGGACAATCTAGAAATATCGATGCTATTTCTTATGTGATAGGTTGTATTTCTGATGTGTCAGAGGATGTTCGTTTTGCAGCGATTGGTGCTTTGGGCAAACTGGTCAGTTCAGACAACTCCAAAATCATTGATATTCTTTTTGAACGTCTGAGTATAGAAACATCTGAAAAAACTGTTTCAGTATTAATTTCAACTTTAGGAAAATTATGTGTAGACGAGCGAATTTTAAAATTAGCGCCCTATTTGGATTCCACACAGGATCGCATTGTTGCTAATACTATCGAAGCATTGGGGCAGGTCAGAATTCCTGAATGCTTGGATCTTTTATTGCCTAAATTAACAAGTCTTAATAGCCGTATTAAAGCAAATGCGGCTCTGGCTCTTTTTACCGCAGGCAAAATAGAGGTGATTGAGGTATTAAAGACAATGCTTCTTCACTCTCAGGCATTAATGCGTTCAAGTGCAGTTTTTGCTTTAGGGGAGCTTACTCTTATAGCAAACAAAAATAACCTTCTAGAAGTATTTAAAAACCACCCTGGAGGTTTAAAGATGTTTTTAATAGAACTACAGCAATGTGTTCCGCTTCTTGTTTCGTTGTTGAGAGATTCTGATCTATCCGTCAGAAGGCAGGCAATTATTGCATTAGGCAAAATTAAGGACAAATCCTCAATTTTGCCACTTTTAGATCAAATCGAATCATTAAAAGAATCAAAAGACTCAAAAAAAGATTCCACAGATCTATTAAACGACATTGCTCAAGCTCTTCGTTCTATTGGCTCTCATCAACTAGTGCGTGAGATATTATCTCACATCACTGTTTCATAATATTTCTAGTCGAACCACTACAATACGTTTCGTTTGTACTCTCTGGTGTACTCTCAGGCTGTTGCTAAAAGCTTTAAAGCTTGTCTTACAAATCTCTTTCGGGACTTGTCAGAAGCAGACTGATATTTCTGAATGACTTCTTGCAGCTGTGTATCTCTAGCTGTAAAAGCCATAGCAGAAGCTGTGCCTTTCATTCCCCTGAGTACTGCTGGAGTGGGAACTCTATTTCCCTTAGCACCTTTGGAGGTGCTTACAAAACTCCTGAAGTCAGATCGGATTGCAAGATTTGCAGCCTGTAATTCCTCAAGTGGAATCTTGAGAAAACTAGCAAGCTCTCCGACCTTCTCCCACGGGAGAGGCGCACGGCCATGCTCAATGTTAGAAATAAATTGCACGGAGCAATCACATGCTTTTGCGACGTCTAAAAGACCAAGTCTTTTTTCTAGACGATGTTTGCGTATGACATCTCCGAGCGGACCAAACGAACGATTGTCGCGAGAGCGACCTTTTGGGCGTCCACGTTTCATAATGTGTGATTGTGTAACCTTAATTTTTCATTTTGCCAAGAGAAATTTTTCAAAAAAAGTTTAAAATTATAAATAATGTTGCTATAGGACCTTTTTAGGGTCTTTAAAGATAGGCTTCGGCAGGAATTTTTAATTTTTTTCCCCTATTACAGTTCAGGCAAGAGGTCACGATATTCCCTTTACTGCTTCTTCCGCCCCTAGCTATAGGGACAATATGATCCATGGTGAGTTCATGGGAGGGGAACTTGTTTTGACAATAATAACAAAGCCCTAGTTGTAAGCGGGTGAGCCACCATGTTGTTTTTTTTAGTTTTTTTGCTTTTTCTCTTTCTTTTTTTATGTTAGCTCGATCTGTATGTTTAGGGTCCAAGAGAAAGAATGTTTCCTGTTTTAACATAATATAAGTATTTAATGAATATTAATGGCTATTTCAAGTAAATTTATTTATAAATTAATTTTATTAGTTATTGTTTTTTACCCAAAGGACTTATTTTGTCAAGAAAATCCTTCTTTTCTTCCTGCTTTTCCTACTTCTTTTCCTGGTATTAAGTCCTTGGCTGTCGAAAACCTTTCTTGTGATCCTGATTCTCCTTTTTTAGAAAGGTTATCTTTAGGTGCTGATTTAGCCTTTTGTGCTCAATGGAACCCTGATTTTGTGTTTAATGGTCATCACTGTTGTCCCAAAAAAAGTACTTTCAAATCCAAAGGTAGACCTC
>JACQAU010000174.1 GCA_016194835.1 Deltaproteobacteria bacterium | reverse complement strand
TCGACCAAATCAGGTAGTTGTAAGTCTTATATGAGAGATGAAAGCGTAATTGCAGAAAAAAAAAAAAAAAAAAACACGAGTTTTTTCACAAGCCTTTATTATCGTTTATTATATTTTCCAGCAATAAAATAAACACTGCTTGCAAAGTACGACTATATGCATTATACCGTCTGATCTAGGAGGACTTAATTTATGTCTAAAAATAAACTTATGTCAGTGTTGGTTTTATGCATGCTAATGGTTAGCAGTGTTGGGTTTACAGAGGAAAAAGGAAAAACGGTATCAAGTGCTATGGGACTTGCTGTTTTAAATACGCTTGCCACTTTAGATAAAGCAGAGGCATACAATTCTGTTACTTTGGGTGTAGAATTAGCTAAAGCAACCAGAGAACTAGTTGCGTTTTTGCCTGAATTATCTTCGTTTTGGTTGATGAATGATCAGGATGGCAAACAAATTAGGGAAGTTCTACGAGACTTCTTGAATGATAAGGCTAATGGAGATCGTCTAACAGAGGCAAAAGTCACTACACATAATATGCCAGCAGGCGAAGGATTTACAAAATGGATTGTGTTAACAAAACAATCTGTAGTGAAAGAAAATGGTAATGAGCACCTCCAGGGTGGAGCTACGTTGACTATTACTCAAACGGGCGAGTTTGGATTTCATGGTCCTAGAACAACTTATACAACATCGATAGTGAAACTAAGATAATTAGTAAAAAGGCACTAGTAAATATTCCTGGTGCCTTTTTTATTTCTAGATAAATATAACTAGGCTATATTACCTTCTCATAGGAGGCGCTTTTATATGCCTGAGTTTCATTATCAAGATCCGTTTCCATTAAGAAATGATACAACTGAGTATAGGCTTTTAACTAAAAAGTTTGTTTCTATCACTACATTTGAGGGTAGTGAAATTTTAAAAATAGATCCAGAGGGTCTTTCTTTATTGTCTAACGAAGCTATACGAGACATCTCGTTTTTAATGAGAGCCAAACACCTAGAGAAAGTAGCAAAGATTTTAGACGACCCTGAGAGCTCGCCTAATGATCGGGGAGTTGCGTTGGCACTTTTAAGAAATGCCGATGTTTCTTCTCATTTTATTTTACCACTGTGTCAAGACACGGGGACTGCAACTATTGTTGCAAAGAAAGGATCTCAGGTTTGGACAGGAGTTCATGACGAAGAATATCTTTCATTAGGCATTTATAAAGCTTATACGGAAGAAAATCTGCGTTATTCACAAAGTATGCCTATTTCAATATATGAAGAAGTCAATTCTGGTACTAATTTACCCGCTCAAATTGATATTTACGAAACTCTAGGTCAGGAATACAAGTTTTTGTTTGTAACAAAGGGTGGTGGATCTGCAAATAAAAGTTTACTTTTTCAAGAGACAAAAGCTCTATTAAATCCTGAAAGACTAGAAAAATATTTAACAGAAAAAATGAAAACACTAGGTACGTCTGCTTGTCCGCCTTATCACTTGGTTTTTGTCATTGGAGGAACATCGGCTGAGGCTTGCTTAAAAACTGTAAAACTAGCAAGTGCAGGTGATTTGGATGATTTACCAACTCAGGGAAATAAATTTGGACAAGCCTTTAGAGATTTAGAACTAGAAGAAAAGATGCTGAAAGCTGCTCAAAATACGGGTATAGGCGCTCAATTTGGAGGTAAGTATTTTGCTTTGGATGTTAAAATTATTAGGCTCCCACGACATGGTGCTTCTTGTCCGGTTGGAGTTGGTGTTTCATGTTCTGCAGATCGAAATGCCAGAGCGAAAATTAACCGTGATGGAATTTGGTTAGAAGTGATGGAGCGAAATCCAGTGCGGTTGATTCCTGAAAAATATCGAGGCAAGACACGAGAAACGGGTGTAGTGAAAATTAATTTAAATAGACCAATGAAGGAAATTTTAGCTGAATTATCTAAGCACTTAGTAACTACGCGATTAGCGCTTACGGGGACACTCATAGTGGCAAGAGATATTGCGCATGCAAAGATTAAAGAACGAATTGACCATGGTAAAGGGATGCCAGAGTATTTTAAGAATCATCCTATTTACTATGCCGGTCCAGCAAAAACACCTACGGGACTTCCCTCGGGTTCGTTTGGTCCAACTACGGCAGGGCGTATGGATTCATATGTAGAGCCATTTCAGGCAATGGGTGGGTCTATGATTATGATGGCAAAGGGAAACAGAGGTCCTGCAGTTACGCAAGCATGTAAGAAGTATGGCGGATTTTATTTAGGATCTATTGGAGGCCCGGCAGCACTGCTGGCTCAAGAAAATATTAGGAAAGTTGTGCTTTTAGAGTATCCAGAGCTAGGGATGGAAGCTATTTATAAAATCGAGGTCGAAGATTTTCCAGCTTTTATTTTGGTAGATGACAAGGGAAATGACTTTTATGCTCAAATTGGAGCAATAGCAAAAATGGAGTAAGTTTTATAAACCCTCTGAGCGAATGAATATGGAAAGAATACCGAAAGTATGATATATTTGTGTTATGCGCGCTAAGCAAAGCTTCACTCCTTCTCAGGTCAAATTAGATTCCACTATTTTTTTACTCATTTTAGTTTTGATGCTTTCTACTTGTGCTTATGCACTTGAATCTTTGAATAAAACAAAAGCAGTATTTCAAGAAAAAGACCTAAGCAGAAAAAGAATTGATATTTCACTTACTCCTTTACAAAAATTTACCCAGCCCACTGACATTCAATTTGTGCCAGGACAACCCTGGAAAATGGTTGTCCTAGAGCAAGCTGGTAAAATTTGGTGGGTGTCTCTTAAAGATTCCAGTAGAGGTGTAATGCTTTCAGTTTCTGTAGCAGTCGATGTAGAAATGGGCCTTTTGGGCATGGTGTTTCATCCAAAGTTCCCAAAAGTGCCAAAAATATATATTAACTATAACCCTAAACGTTCTCATGCAAGACAAACCCGGATTTCAGAATGGACATTAGATCCTGTGCAGCTAAAAACAACGTCTGCAAAATCAGAGCGAGTGCTTTTAACAATCAATCAGCCATCTCCAAATCATAAGGGTGGTCAGCTTGTGTTTGGCCCTGACGGGTATTTGTATATCGGACTTGGAGATGGTGGCCCACCCAGAGGTGACCCACATAATAATGGTCAAAGATTAAATACATTGTTAGGTAAAATCTTAAGAATTGATGTTAACGAAAAAGCACACGGCAAGCAATATAGTATCCCATCAACAAATCCTTTTATAAATCGTAGATCTGAGCTACCTGAAATTTGGGCACTGGGTTTTAGAAATCCATGGCGTATTAGTTTTGATCCTAAAGACCGTCTTATTGTAGCAGATGTTGGTGAAGTTCAAAGAGAAGAACTAGATATTGTTGAAGCAGGTAAAAATTATGGCTGGAGTATAAAAGAAGGCCATGTGTGTTTTAAACCTGCTAGGGATTGCGCATCTAAGACTTTAACAAGTCCATGGTTAGAGTATGATCGTGTGGATGGTGGATGTGTTATTGGCGGTTATGTCTATACTGGAAACAAAATTACAGCTCTAAAGGAAAAATATATTTTTGGTGATTTTATATCGGGTCGTTTATGGGCAGTGTCGTTGCCAGTAAGTGACAATGATTTATATAAACTTCCTGAACTGTATGCTTTAGGGAAGTGGCCCTGGCAGTTTTCTAGTTTTGGTCGGGATGCTGATGGTGAAATTTATGTTGCTGATTATACGTCGGGCATGATTTTTCGTGTAGATCCTTTTTAACTTTTAGATGTTATATTTTAGATTAATCACTTTTTTTATGATATTAAATTAGTTAGTATTATTTATATAAAGCTTATGCCTGAAATTTCGAGATTTTATGGAATTATTATTAGAATGTACTATGGAGATCATGAGCCTCCGCATTTTCATATTAAGTATGAAAATTATGAAGCAAAGATTTCGATTGCTGACTTAAAAATGTTAACAGGGCATCTGTCTCGACGAGCTCTATTGCATGTTTTGGAATGGGCTTTTGAGCACAGGCAAGAACTTTTTGAAGACTGGGAGTTAATGAAAAATGGCAAACCACCTAAAAAAATCAACCCACTTGACTGAAAGTTTTCATCATATGATTATTCATATTATTCATGTTAAATATTGTGGTGAATTTTGCTTGCATCTGAAATTTAATGATGGATTTGAAAAGGATATTGACATGTGGCCTTTAATTAAAAATCAGGGAGGTCTTTTGGAATCTCTTAAGGACAAAGTTTTTTTTTCTAAGGTCACTTTGGACACAGAGAGTGGAACTATTATGTGGCCCAATGGAGTCGATTATGCTCCAGATGTTCTTTATCAATTATGATAGTGGTACCAGGGAAGATGAACGGTTTTATTCAACATTAACCATCTTTTGGAAAAGAAAAAGCATTCGGTAATAATTCAGCAAATGGCAGTGTTTTGGTTTCTCCACTTAAATTACAAATGTGCACAATAGCAGTTTGAAATACAAATTCTGAAATTACTTGCCTGCACATTCCACATGGGGGCCAGGCGGGATTTTCATCTGTGAGTACTAAAATTTCTTTAATTTCAATTTTTCCTCTTTGAGAAATGGCGTTTTGAATAGCAGCCCTTTCTGCACAAACAGTTGCTCCATACGAAGCGTTTTCGACATTGCAGCCTGAAAAAATTTCACCATCCGCAGTAACTAAAGAAGCTCCTACTTTGTGTCCGCTGTAGGGGGAGTATGAATTTTCTCTCGCTTTTTTTGCGTGCTCAAACATTCTTTGTAGTTCTGGAGACAGTTTTTTCATAAGAATATTCCTTATTCTTTACTCGGTTTGTGCACTAATAGCGGAATTGCTTTTTCTAAAATTAAACTTAATTTATTTGCTGCCAGTTTTGAACTTTCTAACACTTCGTGATGTGTGAGTTTTTGAGGGCTTTGCCCAGCAGCTAAATTAGCAATGCAGCTTATGCCTAAAACTCTAACTCCAAGGTGATTAGCTGCAATACACTCTGGTACTGTTGACATACCCACTGCATCTGCACCCAGGGTTCTTAGCATTTTGACCTCTGCTGGAGTTTCGTATGTGGGTCCCATCAAACCGGCATATACTCCATGTTTTAGTGCAATTCCTAAGTCTTTAGTGACATTTTCAATAATATTAATGCATTTTTTGTTATATGCTTCAGAAAGATCTGGAAATCTTGGACCAAGCTGTGTCACTTGTATGCCCTGAAGAGGGTTGTTGCCCATAAGATTTAGATGATCTGAAATAACCATTACATCCCCTGGCTGAAAGCTTGGATTTATGCTTCCTGCTGCATTTGTTAAAATTAGTGTATGAATGCCCAGTCCGCAAAGTGTTCTAGTTGGGAACACAACGTCTTCCATATCATAACCTTCATAGAGGTGAAATCTGCCTTGTAGTAAGACACAGGGAACATCAAAAAGCTTTCCTATGGTCATTTTTCCGCTGTGTCCTTCGACTGTTGTTCCATGGAAAAATGGGATCTCCAAATATGGAATATGAACTGTATCTTTAGCCTTTTCAGCAACAGACCCAAGTCCTGATCCTAAAATAATGCCAATTTCAGGGGAGATATCAGATTTTTGTTTAACTAAATCCACAGCCTTTTTTATTTTTTGATATATTGTGTTTTGTGTCACCACTTAATAGTTTTGACACTTAAAAGCAATAATTTCAAGTTTATTGTAGTGATCCATTGCTTGTTGTATAATGAGTAACATAGTTTAGTTAGTTTTTTAGTATTTTAAAAATAATTTCCAGAACCGGCCTTTGGGGAGCCAAAGGTATAATGCCGCGATCGCGCACAGGATGCAC
>JACQAU010000163.1 GCA_016194835.1 Deltaproteobacteria bacterium | reverse complement strand
GTTTTATCTCAAAAAATAGGAGCTCTGGTTGGAACAGAAGTGAAACTAATTTTTCCAGGACTTGAGGGTCATGGGAGTCCTAAAGTTGTTTCGGTACAAGTCGTTGGCATTGTGCGTATGGGTATGTTCGATTATGATTCGAAATATATTTTTACTCGCTTAAGTTTTCTGCAACAAATTTTAGATGCCCCAACACAGGTTACTGCCTTTAAAATGAAATTAAGAACATTGGCCTCTTCGGGCTTGGTTGCCGAGCGCTTGTCTAAAAGCTTTGGGTATCCTTTTAGAGCAAAGGATTGGTCAACATTAAATAAAAACTTCTTTTATGCTATACATCTGGAAAAAGTAGTGATTTCTATTTTATTGGCAGTCATTATTATTGTTGCGGCCTTTAATGTGGCAAGCACTTTGATGATGATGATTCATGATAAATCAAAGGAAATTGCAATTTTAAAAGCCCTAGGCTTTCCAGCTAGCCAGAGTTTTCGTCTTTTTTGCTACATAGGTATGGGCATAGCTGTTTTGGGAGGAGGGCTTGGCTTATTACTAGGGCTTGGAGCTAATTATATATTAGCAAAAACAGAACTTATACGGCTACCTGCACAAATTTATTCTTTAGATTTTTTACCAGTAATAGAACGTTGGAATGAAATTCTTATTATTTTAGGTGTTGCCTTGTGCGTTGTATTTGTGGCAACTTTGATTCCCGCGTTTCATGTTTCAAGAAAACCCCCAATTGAGGCGTTGAGGTATGAATGATAGTGTTCCTATTTTAAAGGCTGAAGGAATTAGAAAATCTTTTTTCAAAGGAAAAACAGAAATCCCCGTGCTACGTGGGATTTGTATGACCATTCATCAAAAAGAAATGGTCGCAGTAACTGGAGCAAGTGGAGTTGGCAAAAGCACATTGTTACATATCTTGGGTACTCTAGAACTCCCTACTGCAGGCCGTATTTTATTTGGTCCACACTTACAAGATATTGCAAAATATTCTGACAGAGCACTGGCTTTGTTTCGTAATCGGGCATTAGGGTTTATATTTCAGTTTCACTATTTACTTCCGGAGTTTTCAGCATTAGAAAATGTAATGATGCCTGCGCTTATAGCTGGGTACACTAAAAAGGCTGCTCAAGAACAATCCCAGGATTTGCTTAAATTTGTAGGTCTCAGCCATCGACTTACACATCGCCCAGCAGAGCTCTCAGGTGGAGAACAGCAAAGAGTGGCATTGGCTAGAGCAGTTATTTTAAGACCTAAGCTCTTGTTGGCTGATGAACCTACTGGTAACTTGGATTCTTTCAATAGCCAAAATGTGATGGACTTATTGACAAAACTTAATCAAACTACTGGTGTTTCGGTTTTGTTGATTACGCATGATCACGAGTTGTCAAGTCGGATGCATCGTGTTTTGGTAATGAAGGATGGTTTGTTTGTAAGTTGATGATTGAATTTTATGATTAGTAATTTTTTTAAATTATTTTTATTGGTGAGTTTTTTTGGAGTGATAAATCCGGCTTTTGTGTCCGCTGCTAAAAATGAGACTTTAACTAAAATCAGTCAAATAGAAATCAAAGGTCTAAAACGCATCGAAAAAGACGCTGTATTGGCGAAACTTGCTTTAAAAGTTGGACAAAATTTATCTCAAGAACAGGTGCGTAATGACATTCAAAATCTTTTCCAAACTGGGTGGTTTCAAGACATTGAGGTTTATACTGATGACTTAGGCAATCAACAAGTACGTGTTTTATATGAGCTCAAAGAACATCCTGTTATTTCTAAGTTAGAGTTTGACGGTAATGAGAGAGTGACAGCTGAAGATCTAAAAGAAGTTATTAAGCTAAAAGAATGGGCAATTTTGGATGTGAATAAAGTAAAAGAAGATATCGCACACATTCAAAAACATTATGAAGAAAAGGGATACTATCTCACTAAAGTTGATTTTGAAATAAAACCGGTCAAAGAAGGCGAAGTAGAGCTTGTTTATAAAATCAATGATTATGACCGGGTGCAAATCAAAAAAATTATCTTTTTAAATAATAAACATTTTTCTGATGAACAATTGAAATCAGTTCTTGCAGAGACCAAGGAAGGTGGTGCTTTTTCATTTATGACAGGTTCTGGAAACTTCAAAGATTCTTCTTTTAAGATGGACCTGCAGCGTATGACTTATTGGTACTTAGAACACGGGTTTGTCAAATTTCGTTACGAAAACCCAGTGATTACTGTCAGTGATGACAAAAAATGGTTGTATATCACGGTTTATATCGACGAAGGTGAGCCTTATAACATGGGGCAACTGGACTTTGGAGGAGAACTTTTATTTACAAAAGAAGAATTGGATAAAGATTTGGTCCTTAAAACCGGAGATGTGTTTGGCATTTCAAAGCGAAACTTGGATATTCAACGACTCACTGAAAAATATCAGGATCTCGGATATGCGTTTACAAACGTTATACCAAAAATGAATATTCATGATGATACAAAAACAGTAGATATACAATATGATTTTGAAAAAGGAAATTTGGTTCATTTTGGTGAAATTGTTATTTTAGGTAATGCAAAAACATATGACAAAGTTATCCGCAGAGAGCTTAAAATCATAGAAGGTGAGCTTTACAATGGCTCGAGTTTGCGTGAGTCACGCGAAAATGTCGAACGACTTGGTTTTTTTGCTCCTGGAGAAGTGATATTTAATACAGTAAGTCCCAAGGATAAACCAGATATATTAAACTTAGAGATTACAATCAAGGAACGTTCTACTGGGACAATAACGTTAGGAGCTGGCTATAGTAGCGGGCAAGGTTTTTTCTTTACAACACAAATTTCAGAAATCAATTTATTGGGCCGCGGGCAAACACTTAGTCTGGCTTTAAATTTAACAAAGGATCACCGCTATAAAAGTATTAATTTAGGATTTACTGATCCTTATGCTTTTGACACAAAATGGTCAATGGGATTTGATACATATTATATTTCTCAGCCTATTCCAAATAAATGGACAACCCGTCGTTTAGGTTTTGATATGAGACTGGGATACCCGATTAGAGAGTTTGTTAACGCTTATATCACATACAAAAATGAGGGCACCAAGCTTGAGGATATTGTCAATGAAAGCGATCCTGCAATTCAAGAAGATTTAAATGCGGATCGCGGGATGTTATCCAGTATTGTGTTTAGTCTAGTTAGAGATAAAAGAAATAACAGATTCGAAACCTCTGCCGGAAACTATCAAAGCGTGACTGCTGAAATTGCAGGGCTAGGAGGAGATAAGAAATTCCTGAAGTGGATTGTCAATAATCGCTATTATACAAAACTCATTGGGGATTTAGTTTTTAGAAATAATTTAGAATATGGCCAGATTCATGCTCTAGGAGGCAAGATCACACCGCCTTCGGAGAGATTTTTAATGGGTGGCGCAAACACCCTAAAGGGCTATCCCTTTCCAACTGTGGGACCGGCGAGAATAAGAAAAGATGCTAATGGTAATTCTTTTGTTGAGCCAATTGGCGGTCGCATTGAGATGCTTGCTATTTTTGAACTTGAGTACCCGCTAGTGCGCGAAGCTGGTATCAAATTGGTTACATTTTTTGATGCTGGTAATGCATTTGAGACCTTTCCAGTTGGAAATGAGTTTAAGATTAAAACAGATGCGGGGTTAGGGATTCGTTGGTTTTCTCCAATTGGACCACTGCGATTTGAATGGGGTTTCCCCATAATGCGTGAACCAGGAGAGGCAGATATGAATTTCGAATTTATGATTGGAACACCGTTTTAAATATTGACACTTGTCTAATGTGTAACACTTTATTGAAACAAAATAAGTTTAACTGTATAATATTTACATATTTATTATTAATAAATTCAATACCTTCTATCTAATGTATTAATTTTTCCAAAAGACTTATACTGGCATGAAAATTGCTCTATAAATAGTATGGGTTTCAGAAAAACCCAATGTGAGTTTATAAACTGGAGGCTTTATTTATGTGGAAGCAAATTCGTGATCTAGGACTTTTAGACATGGGAATTATGATTGTATTTTCGATGGCTCTCACTTTTGGACTAATTATGGGATGCGGCAACCTGAATACCAAAGACAAATCAGATCAATCCAAGCTAAAAACCTCAGCACCAACAGCCAAGATTGCACTAGAAGAAGACCAGGCAGAAAATATAAATTTACAAAAACCTTCTTCGAATGAGGGAAATTCTAATAATACTGTATCTACAAATTCAGCTCCAGTGGAATTTAAAATAGAAAAATTTCGTTATAGATCAAATCCAATTCAACTAAGTTGGTGGGTACCCATAGATCAAATTGCAAATTACACTATTTTTACGTGTGAAAGAGGCAAAAAAAACGGCTGTCTAGCTCTTTATGAAATAACTTGCACCTCAAGTACTATTTGTGAAGCTAAAGATGCAG
>JACQAU010000162.1 GCA_016194835.1 Deltaproteobacteria bacterium | reverse complement strand
CTTTCAAATAGAGGTGAGTGTAACTATCTAAATATTCACTCTTTTCTTCTTTGGTTTGAAATTGAAAGATCTCAGGAAGTGATCCAAAATTAAGGATTTGTTCTAAGTCAAACCGGTCTTTGAGTTCTGAGTAAATGAGTGGAAATAAAAATCTTTCAAAAGCACGTCCACCCAAAAGATTTGCCCCACCTCTTTTTAGCTTTCTAGAGCTAGAACCGGAAAGTGCAAAACAAAACTGCTTTTTATCAATAAAGCTTTGGACAGTGTCTAAAAGCAGTGGGATTTTCTGAATCTCGTCAATTACAATCCATTTTGGTACAACCCATTTTGGTGTTTTCTTTTCTGCAAGGGATTGGAGATCATAAGCAAGAGACTCCGGTTTTTTTATAAGCCTTGTCTGAGTCTTGAGGTCAAGTAAATCCACAAAAAATGCTGCTTCCCCGAACTCTTTTTTGAGCCAAGTTGACTTCCCACTTCCCCGTGGACCTAAGAGAAAAAAGCTGCGTTGCGGCGGTTTGATCAATCTATCGAACATACTCCATATTTTGCCTCAATTTATAGAGTTAAGTCAATAGAGATATTTTGTAGTTATGAAAGTAAGCTCGTTATAGAGTATTACTTGCGGTAATAATTTATTTCTTTTCAACTGCTTCGATATTTAAAGTAATTTCTACTTCTTCACCAATCATGAGTGATCCACTGTCGAGAACTTTGTTCCATATAATTTTGTAATCCTTACGATTAATTTTAGCACTAGCACTAAATCCTGTTCGTATATGATCCCAAGGGTCTTTATCGGCACCGGAAAACTCAACATCAAAAGTGACTAGCTTGGTGACACCATGTACAGTTAGATCTCCTTGCATAACATATTTGTTTCCTGATGTAGCTTTAACATTTTTAATTGCAAATTCTAGAGTCTTAAATTTTTTAACATCAAAAAAATCAGCAGATTTTAAGTGATCATCTCTTTTGATATTATTGGTATTAATGCTGCCCGCTTTGACAATAAACTTTCCTTTTGATTTCTCTGGAGTTTTAGGATCAAAACTAAAATTTCCATCAAAATCTTTATATTCACCATGAACTTTGCCAACAATGTGGCGTATGACAAACCCAACGTGACTATGAATTGGATCAACAATATACTCGGCAGCAGATAAAAAAGTAGATTGGAAAAAGAAAATAAGCCATAAAAGGCCACAAATTTTGCACATATTGGTCACTCCTTATGTGCTAAGAATGTAACATTAAAAAGCTAACCCATCAAGCATTACTCTTCTTCTATTATAAATCCTACAACTTGAAGTGAATATTTGACTGTTATTTTATTGTCAGTAATGCTATCACGCCGTTTTTTGTTCATAATAAAGTTTAGGATAGTTTTTTTTACTAAGAATTGAACAGCAGTTTGAGTTACACCGCCAGGATTTGATCCGAGTTTGGTTTTTAAAAATTCTAAGACACTAGGGTCAAATTTAACAGATAGATGTAAATCGCTTGCTTGTAGTCTAGTTGATACAATATCTAATTCAGCTGTAATCAATCTTTCTATGTCTTCTGTTTTAAAAGGCTTAAAGGTCACAGCCGCTCCCACTTGACGAAGATCCATCGCTAGTTCTGTAAGCCGTTTCGGTGTGGCTGAGGTAGTGAGAATCACTGTAGAAAAACGGAAATCGTACTCTCTTCCGCTCCGACTTTTAGCTTTTCCGTTGGTGATAATAGGTGAGCCCAAAAACTCATTGATATCTTCATTCGAAACAAAACGAGCTAAATTTTCAGTGTGAATGCGCTCATCAGGGTTCGATGGATTTAAAAGTCGATTAAGTAAACGAGCATGTTCATAAAGTTCATTTATTTCATTACCCATGAATAATAATGAAATAGGTCGTCTTCGGTCGCTGTCCACTCTATGTTTTTTGCTATAAATAACATTCATTATTTGACTCACCTCCCCTGGCTGATTTGGGAAAGCTTTTGATAACAGTTTCTCTATTTCCTTTAGCTTTGTGTCAGTATCCTTTGAAAGCTCCTCAACTGGAATACTGTATTGATCATGCATAACGCAATAAACATCCGATGCAGTTACCACATCGCTTATAGGAAGATTACCGGGATTGATTTCTGCAAGTTTTGCTTCAAGTTCACGCAATTTATCCGTATTACTTGCTCCTTGTGCTTCATCTTTTAATTTTGTTAGCTGTGCTACTAGTTTCTTTTTGGTAGCGATCCTAGTTCCAACATCATCTAATAATGTTATAACAATATCTGGATTATGGTGGTTGAGGTCTTTAATGTATTCAACTGACAAACTTAAAATTAGTCTCAATATATCATCAGAATAAGTTACTCCGTGGTGTTTTGCATAAATTGGAGCGATCCCATTTAATATTTCTAAAATTTGATCATCTGTTTGTTCGCCAATCATAATTGGCTGTACTCTTCGCAAAAAAGCAGGGTCTTTTTCCAAGGTTTCTCTAAACTCATCAAAAGTAGTTGCTCCAATTATTCTGATACCACTTCGTGCTAATCTTGTTTTAAATCTATTTACCAAATCACCATGCTTTTGTGCATCTCCGGCACCGCTAAGTTGATGAGCTTCATCAATGAATAAAATAATATTTCCACGCCTTTCGATCTCTATCATCATAGTGTTAAAGCGTTCTTCGAGTTCTCCACGGTTTTGTGCTCCACCTAAAAATAAACTGATATCAAAGGCATAAATTATGAAGTCGAGCATATCTTCTGGCACAGTTTTCTCTACAATTCTTTGGGCTAGACCTTCGACAATCGCTGTTTTTCCTACTCCTGTTTCGCCTAATAAAAATGGATTAGCTTTTTCTCTTCTGCCTAAGACTTGGATTACCCTATTAATGTCAGCATCTCTACCAATGACTGTTTTTAGTCTTCCTTCTCTAGCTTCTGCTGTGATATCTCTAAAATATTTAGCCAAAAAAGATTCTACTTCACCCGGTTTTGCGACCACTCCAGATTCTCGGAGTTTACCGAGAGCAGACACTATCTTGTCTCTTGTTAGTCCTGCGAGCCTTAGCTGTTCGCCTATTTCTCCTCGATCGTCTAAAAGAGCAAACAATAATTCTAGCTCACTCACTTTCGCATCTGGGTTACTTCCTTTGGCCATATCGAAAGCACGTTTTAATAGATAATTCAGATCTTTTGTTGGTCGCACATCGCTTGTTGTTACACTATAGCTAGATGCCGGCATACCAGATAAAATTGAAACTGCTGTACGCAAAAGATTTTCTCTACCTCCTGCAAGCAGAACACCCAATAAATCATCTAAAAGGCCATTGTTTTCTAAAAATGCTATTAGTAAATGGGTCGGTGTTATTTCTGCATGTTCGTTTTTTATAGCTACTTGAGCTGCGTTTGTCATTATTTCTTGTACTTTCTGTGTTAGATCTCTTGGTGTTGGAGCGGTTAAAAGTGACGGACAAAGACGCCTTGTCAGCCAACTCCCATGCGAATGATTTTCAATCAATAATGAAAAACATAAACAATAAAAAATCAATAGATAAGTTTTCATTTTTTTTCCTCTGTATTTTCTGGCATATTCTTTTGGGTATCTTGTGGTATTGTCGGTACTACGCTCCTATATAGGGGCCACATGATTTCTTCAGAATTTAAATTAGGATCCTCTACGCTTTCGACATCTTCATCGTCATCATCAAAACCTGTAAGCGAAGGTATTGCGGGCTCCTCATTTTGAGGTTTACTTTTTAAAAGTTCCTCTATCGATTTAGCAACTTTATTAATCCAATCAAATTGCTGTTTTGCTTCTTGTATTTTATCATTTGCCTTTTCAAATAGTTCGTGCATTTCAGCGTTTTCTTTAAGATCTGTGTTGTTTATGTGTGTTAACTGATTGGTAAGAGATGTTAATTTTTTTTGCAATTTGTAGATTGTTTTAAGTAGGTTTTTTTCTTTATCAAATGTTCTCAACAAGTCTTTTATTATAGCGGTTTGTTTTTCGTCTTTTATAAGATTTACAACAATTAATTGTGTAGTAATTTTTTTTGATAAACTTATTATTACATCTCTTGAATTGTCATCCTGTGGTGGGACTTGTAGTAATAGTGCTAGATTTAGTAAATCTTTGCCCAACAGAGTGTCAATTTTTTTTAGAAACACCTCTAAGTCGTGATCAATGTTTACTAAAATTTCTAACTGATATTTAGTCAGTTCTTGCAATGGATCCTGAAGGAGTGGGTTTGGATAGTCATAGTATGCTTTTCCGGCATTTAATAATGTTCCACCTCCTAAAATAACGGCCAATTTTTTCAGAAATCGAGGATCTTTAACTTTTTGCCAAGCATTGTATAATATATTTTTTGCACCAGCCTTAATATTTATTGGTTTTAGCTTTTCGAGTGCTTTATATAGTATAGATAACCGTTGTATAATGACTTCATCTTTAGCTAATGAGATACTTGGCGCACCTAACTGTGTGACTGGTGGCAGGATAGGTAAGGCTGGTTTACTTTTTAGTAATCCCCATAAACCTCTCCAGTTTTTTAGTCGAGCAATCCAACTCGGACGAAGTCCTCCTTCTACTAGGGCATTATCGTTAGATCGCATTTGTTTGTTAATTGCAAAACCAGCAACTATTGCAAAAGTAGTAATTGCGGTCCACTTAATCCATTT
>JACQAU010000210.1 GCA_016194835.1 Deltaproteobacteria bacterium | reverse complement strand
ATAAAAATATGGTGGGGATACAGGTGACTGAAGCTGGGAGTGTTGTTGGAAAATATACGCTTATGATGGATGGAATTAATGTTGTTGAGGCCAAAAGTGGTACACTAGACTCAGCCTTACATCATCCTTTATTAGGGGTTGTAAAGCCATATGTAACAATTGAACGAAGTGTGATTGAAAATTTAGTAAAAATTGACAATGACGTCCACATTGGTCATAACGCATATGTGGCAAAAGGTGCCATAATTTGTGGAGCTACTGCCCTAGCAGGAAATGCCAGTGTGGGTGAGTTTTCTTATGTTGGAGGACTAACCGGGATTTCAAATCATGTTCACGTAGGAGCTGGAGCAAAAGTAGGAGCATTAACTATACTTACAAAAGATGTTCCAGACGGCGGCACTGCAGTGGGTGTGCCACAGCGGGATTATCAAAATCATTTTAAAGTTCATGCTTATTTAAATAGAATGGCTTTAAAAAAAAACAAGACAGGTGACTAATCTGTATGAATGAAAATAACAGGTATTATTTAAATATTGAGCAAATTCAGAGGTATCTTCCTCACCGCCACCCGTTCTTGCTTATTGATAGAATTTTAGAAATCCACCCTCAGGGTAATCTTTTAGATCCACTCACTTCAGAAGATAAAGTTGGAACACGAGTGGTGGCACTCAAAAATATTTCTGTTAATGAACCATATTTTCAAGGGCACTTTCCTGCTTATCCCATCGTCCCTGGTGTTTTAGTGATAGAAGCTATGGCACAAGCAGCATCTTTTTCTCTTTATCCTGCACTAGAGAAAGATATTGATAGGTTTGCACGAGAGTTTAAATGCATTTTAGTTGGAGTAGACTCAGCACGTTTTAGAAAACCCATTATACCAGGTGATAGTTTAAAAATTATTTCCCAGGTTACAAAAACTAGAGGACAACTTTGGAATTTTCAAGTTGTAGCCGAAGTGGATTCTCAAAAGGTAGCAGAAGCAGAAATCATGGCAAAACTTATGTTCAAGGAGTAGTTATTTATGCGTATTCATCAAAGCGCTCATATTCATCCAGAAGCTAATATTGCGGATTCAGTTGAGATTGGTCCTTGGTGTACGGTAGGAGCACATGCCAAAATTGGAGCTGGGACAAAACTGTTAAGTCATGTGGTTATTGATGGTTGGACTGAAATTGGCGAAAATAACACTATTTTTCCATTTGTAGTAATTGGCGCCATCCCGCAGGATCTGAAATACAAAGGAGAACCCACAAGAGTTGTAATTGGAAATTCAAATACTATTAGAGAATCTGTAACAATCAATTTGGGTACTGTGCAGGGGGGCGGAGTAACAAGTGTTGGTAATAATAGTTTGTTAATGGCCTATACGCACTTGGGTCACGATTGTCGCATTGGAAATAATTGCATTATTGCTAATTACGGCGGCCTGGCGGGACACGTGATACTACAAGACTATGCTACTCTCACAGGGATGATTGGGGTTTCTCAGTTTGTGCGAGTTGGCACACATGCTTATATTGGTGGTCAATCAGGACTTGAGCGCGACGTTCCTCCTTTTAGTGTGGCAGTGGGATCTCGTCCGACTTCGTTAAAAGGAGCAAATATTGTGGGCTTAAGAAGACGAGGCTTTACAACAGAAAAGATACAGAAAATCAATGAAGCTATAAAGCTTTGGACAAGGTCCGATGTGCAAAAAGAACAATGTCTGTTAGAGATCGAATCACAATATGGCGAGGTGCCAGAGATTCAGCAGTTTATTACTTTTATTAGAGAGAGCGAAATAGGCGTTGTGCGTTGAAAATTTTTATCTCTGCTGCAGAAATTTCATCTGATAAACACGGAGCTAAATTAGTTCAAGCTCTAATAGCCAAATTTTCACCAACTAAGTTAGACATTTTCGGAATTGGAGGCCCTGAGCTAAGGGCACAAGGCATAAAAACCATTGTTCCTGCAGAAAATCTTTTAGCCATGGGTTCGACTGAAGTTTTGGTAAGATTACCTCAAATACTAATTGCTTTACATAGAGTTGCAGAAGCTATTAAGCAGGAACGCCCAAGTGTTGCTATTTTTTTGGATTATCCTGATTTTCATATGAGACTTGCAAAAAAATAGCTCGGCTTCGTATTCCTAGTGTTTATTATATTCCTCCAAAGGTTTGGATTTGGAGAAAAGATAGAATTGAAATTATAAAAAAGTATTTTTCTAAAATTCTATGTGTTTTTCCGTTTGAAGAAGAATTTTTTAAAAACGAAGGAGTTAGTCAAGCCAAGTATGTTGGAAATCCAATTTTAGAAGAGTTGCCTTTTAGTATGACCAGGTCTCAAGCCAGGCAAAACATGAATTTAGCAAGTAACGATCTTGTTTTTACCATTATGCCAGGTAGTCGTCCGGCGGAGATGTGGAATCATAGTTTGCCTTTATTGCGAGCTGTAAAGCTTGCAGAAAAAGAATTAAGCAAGCGTCATATGATACATGCTCAAAGAAAATTGAAAATTTTAGTACCTATTGTTAATGGTATGGAAAATTTTTTTTCAGGATTTGATTTTTCTGGTTCAAGTTTGATAGAAATAAAGCTTTTGCAACACAATGCACACAAATGCCTAATAGCCTCGGATGCAGCACTCGTTAAATCCGGGACGTCTACGCTCGAAGCAGCACTGCTTGGTTGTCCATACACTTTGTTTTATAAGCCCAGTTGGATGACAGCTTGTATATTTCAATATTTTTTAAAATATAAAGGCCCTGTGGGTTTAGTTAATATTTTATTAGGCAAGAAAAATAGTGAAGATTATGCCGTAAAAGAAATATTAGGATCAGAAGTAAACGCGAAAAATCTTAGCTATGAAATAGTTCAGCTATTAGTGAATAGCGAAAAACAAAATGAGTTGAAAAAAAGTTTTCTTCAAGTAATGGACTTATTAAAGACCAAAGAACCTCCAAGCCAATTAGCAGCGCATGAGATATTTGATTTGGTGATGCATTAAGCTAATTCGATTGAAATAATACTTACACCAAGATGTTGGTATCTGATTCAAGTTTTCTGGTGTTTACCGATTTAAAAAATTCAAGTCTATGATTTCAAATTTTGGGTTTGAGTATTCTCTAGATATTTCGGATCTATTCCATCTGAACCTTAGTTCTTCCGTTAATAGTTCTTTTTTTTTGTTTAGGTCATAAGTTTTCCATAAAACTCTGTGTGGCGAATACACTCTAAACCAAAATCTCATTGCTGGTTCAGAAATATGGAAACTCATCAATACAAAAGATGATTTTTTTATTTTGTAATTCTAGAATTTCAAAAAATTCGGGCCAATTTTTTGGAACAATATCAGTTTTTAATTTTGAACGAATATCTTGATAGATTTGTAATAATTGCATTTTGGGATCACTTTCAATGCATTGGCTATAAAGTCCATCCGTATTCTGAAACCACTGTGATAGCAATCTTGTTTTGCCCACTCTTCTCCTGCCAAATAGGACAATTAAGCCCGGTTTCTTTGAAAGAAGATCTAATTCTATTAATTCTGATTTTCGGTTTGTAAAATCCAACATACTTTAAATAGTTTCTTAGCAAACATAATGTTTGACTACACGGATCAGCTAGCATCACGCAGCTAAGCTACTTCGATAGGAACACACCCAACAAGGGCCTTTGGAATAATACTTACACCAAGATGTTGGCACCTGTTTAATATATTTTCATCTTCAAAATAACTTGTTACCAATATGCTTTTATCCTGTAGCTTGAATGCTTCAATTAGATCTAATCCGGTTTCTTTGCTTCCAATAAGCTCATAATCCATCAAAAAATACTGCATATTCTCTATTTTACATTTTTTGAAGTCATCTGCTGAGGTAAAATGAACAGACTCGACAGATAAAACATGTTTGAATCGTTCATTCCACGTATGATGAATAGAATGATCGTCATCTAAAATTGCAATCTGAGCTTTTTCAGAGACAAGAAGCTTTGAGCATAACCACCTTGGTTGTTGTTCCCTTGGCAGCCTGAGAGTAATAGTTGTCCCACGATCAAGTGCAGATTGAATAAGCAATTTACCTCCCCATGACTCAATACTTTTTTTTGCATGAAACAGGCCCAATCCACTACCACCTTCTTTATTGAAACTTGCGCCCCTTTGACCTAATTTTTCTAGCATTTCAGTTGGAATACCTTTCCCGTTATCTTGTATAATAATATCTACAAAATCTTCTTCAAATACTCTAATACCCACAGAAATAATTCCATTTTTAGAAGTCGCTTCTATCGAATTATTAATAATATTTGATATTAACCTCTTAAAATTAACTGAACTAACCTTAATACAAAGGCCATATGCATTTTCTACACTAAAATTAATTTCAATACCTAAACGCTGGCGATATTCTAGTCTTTTTTCACTTATAATCTGATCCATTAATGCCGACACCAAATAGACTGCTGATGAATTGTCGTCTTTTATACCATTTATTAGCTGCTCATT
>JACQAU010000209.1 GCA_016194835.1 Deltaproteobacteria bacterium | reverse complement strand
TGATAAGAAGCTGCTTCGCTCTTTTGTATCATTAAGGTTAATTCCAAATTGATCAGCATTCTGAGCTAGATAAACTTTAAATCCTTCTGCCCGGAACAAATCTTGATAGTGTGACAATCCAACATCAAGCACAATGATGGGTTTTCTGTTTTGAACCATTTTGTCTGATCTCACTTTCGCGCAAAGGACTGTTTAAAATACAATTACCTTGTCAGCCCAGATCGTCCAATCAGTGAGTTCATCCATAGAACTTCGCTTGGCTCCTTCGACAAGCTCAAGAGAGCACACCTTGATTAAAACATCGTCCAGTTGTGTATTTTCAGGATAAGTTTGAGTAAATAATTTTCTGAGGCTGCTTTCCTGGGCTACATAGTTCTCAAGAGAATCCCACTTCGTTAGATACTGTTTTATAATCTCAGGTGAGGGAGTTAGGATTTCCACTACTTGATGATCTCCCAATGACCACCCTTATCTGGGCCAATACGCTCTATTAAAATTTTCTTTTTCAAATTTGTTAAATGTTTTTTTACAGCATCAGAAGTGATTCCAATTTCAGTGGCAATTTCAGCAGTTGTAATAAGTGGATTTATCGCAATTAAATCTAGCACCTTTTGCGCACTAGAGCCTAGCTTCTGGGTACTTTTTCTGGGTACTTTTTCCTTGGCCTCTATCGATTCTTTAACCCCAAGTGGCCTATAAAGAATTATTTTAAAAAACTCTCCCATATCTTCAAAAACTGGTGGCTGTAATCCCTCAGCCTTCATTGCGTCTCTGATTCGGATAATGCCTGTTCCGGCCTTTTCAATGACATCGAGCCTTGCAAACATATCAGCAATGACTTCATTCCTGCGAGATGACATTTCCCCGATATTTTTAGGAGTGACTCCTTTAGGTAGACGACCGGGGCTTATAACCTCGACTCGATCAGGGAAAACTCTAACCTGAATGCTTGTGCCACCGAATCTGTAATCTCTGTGAATAATTGCATTGGCGATGGCCTCTCTCCAAGCTTCTTGTGGTACTTCATAGACATTTCTTCTTTTCATGCCTTCGATGATTCCTTGAAGGCTCATGTGCCGTTTTAAAAAGAACTCTGCTTCATTGAATTGAGTTAGTAAGTCTCCGCGAACTTCTTTTCTATCAAAAATAACTGCACCTTTATAATCTTTAAAAGCAAGCAACATCACTTGTGAATGAAGAAAAAATGGATCAACTCTTTCTGCAAAAAAGAGAACTCCGGCATTATTGATTGAGTTACCATCCATTAGGTTAAGGCTCTTCAAAATATTTGGTAATGTTTCCTGAGTAACTTTGTATTTGATCCCTGCCGCCTTATAGAATGTTCGAACCTTCTTTAAAGAAAAATCATCAAGTTTGGCTTTGGGATTTGTTTTTTCATCATAATGAAATGTAGTATTCGAATCAAAAATGGCCTTTGTTTCATTGCGATTGAGTTTTTGAGTAACAGCATCAAAGCGTTTGTAATAAGTGCTGGAACATGAATAAGGTTTATCGCTGCCTTCATCAACAGTAACAACGACTACTTCCTCAACTTGTTTAACACTGACTTCTATTTTGGGATCGCAATTTCGGCCAAGACTAAAAATCTCAGCTTTCATTTTTCCGGTTAGTTCTTCTCCTCCGATCTTCCCATTATCGGCAACACCAAGGAGGATCTTGCCGCCCTTCGAATTTGCAAAGGCAACAATGTCTTGAACGATCTTAGGAGTATATTTCTCCTTAAATTCGACGGTGAGTCCTTCACCTTCCTTTATTAGAAGTAATAAGTCGTTGTTTTTCACGCAAACACCTCATGGAATTTTACTTTTAAACAATTAGCTTTCAACATCTTCTTTCTCAAGTTGCGCAGTTACTATTTCAAATGGGTGACCAACGGGGATCGAACCCGCGACATCAGGAATCACAATCCTGCGCTCTACCAACTGAGCTATGGCCACCATTAATATCTCAGTTAACTTGTTTTTACGTGTTCTTGAAATTTATGTCAAACTTTAAGAAACACCTTGACAGTTTGCCCTACTTTAGTTGATTTTAAAAATCTATGACCAAGTATAATTTTACATCCATATTTATTTTAACGAGTTTATTTTGCATTGTGTTATCCAATACATCCTCTCTTGGGGGCGTATTTAGTACCCCACATTTTGTTCCTGCACAGTCCATGGCTTTTGGGGTTGAGCCAGAGCTCACCTTAACAAGTGGGGCCGGTTTTGCCATCAATCTAAAATACACACAAGGCCTTTCTGACCTTATGGATGCCTCAGTGATCTTAGGTGCTGGCAGTGGCCCTAGACGATTTCGCATAGGAGGTAACGCAAGCTTTGATTTTTTTCCAGACGTCGAAGGCCAACCGGGTATAGGCCTGGCGCTTAGTGCTCTGTTTATCAGACTAAAAGATTATAATCAGGTAGAAGTTATTACTACACCATATATACACAAAGCTTTTTTGAACAAAGGAAAAGAATTTGAACCCTTCTTTGCTCTCCCCTTTGGTGTTGGCATTGGAAATAACTCTTCTATAGCTTTGACATCTGTGGTTATAGGTTCGTTTTTTAAATTTTCAGAAAAAATTCGTTTTGTGATGGAATTTGGTGTAGCTGTAAATAACACTGAATCTTATCTCTCTGGAGGGTTTGTTTATTACCCATGAAATTCGAAATAAAGCAGCAAATCTAGCTCTTGTTGCTACAGCAGTTCTTACAGGTTTAAAACTTATTGTTGGTGTGGTTTCTGGTTCAGTTGGGGTTATCTCTGAGGGTATTCACTCTTTTTTGGATGTAGTTTCTGCATCACTTAGTTTTTTTACTGTACGCGAAGCTGTTAAGCCAGCAGATCATGAACACCCTTTTGGACACGGCAAAATTGAAACACTTTCTAGTCTATTTGAATCCATACTTTTAATTGTTGCTGCTGCATGGATTGTCTATGAGGGCATTGATCACTTACTCAATCCTAACATAATTGACCATCAAGATTTAGCTATAATTACAATTTTACTTTCCTTAATTGTGAATTATTTGGTTTATTTAAATAACTCAAAAGCAGCAGAACTTACTGATAGTAGTGCTATACGAGTTAACGCTCTTCATTTTTTAGCAGATGTTGTTGCAAGTGCCGGAGTTCTTGTGGGGCTACTTATTTTAAAGTTCACAGGATGGATGATTGTTGATCCACTTTTGGCATTTTGTGTAGCTGTGTACATATTAGTGATATCACTAAAACAAGTTAAAAAAGCATTTTTAGAACTTACGGATACGCAACTTCCAGAAATAGAAATCAATAGGATCAAAGACATTTTAAATAGCTTTGAAGCAAAAGTTATAGAAATTCATGATTTGCGCACGCGTAAAAGTGGATTTATGAGGCATATTGATTTTCATCTAGTACTTTGTGGAGAACAGAGTGTGAAAGAATCACATGATATATGTGATCAAATTGAACAAGGCATTTTAAATGTATTTACAAATTCTTCGATCCAAATACATGTAGAACCCTGTGAACATAATGACACAAGATGTGTTGTAAAATGTGCATCACACCATAAGAAGAAGAGAAAACTTAAGTGAAGCCTATTGCGTGGTCCAATATTAAAAAAGAGGATTTAATAAAAATTAAAGGTGTTTGTTTAGATATTGATGAGACCTTGTCAACGAGAGGTAAATTAACTGCGCATGCATATAGTGCTCTTTGGAAGTTAAAAGAAAAAAACTTTGCAGTTGTGCCTATTACCGGAAGGCCAGCAGGCTGGTGTGATCATATGGTGCGATTTTGGCCAGTTGATGCCGTAGTTGGCGAAAATGGCGCTTTTAGTTTTTTTATGCAAAATAAAATTAGAAGAAGACTAGACACAATAAGTGTGGATGTGGATCATAAAAATAAACTTAGCTTGCTTTCTAAAAAAATTTTAGCGAGTTTCCCTTTTGCCAAATGGGCTTCTGATCAGGCTTATCGTGAATTTGATTTAGCGATTGATGTTTGTGAAGACGTACCGCCTTGGAAAAAAGAAGATATTCAAGAACTTTTGCAGCTTTGCCATAAAGACGGTGCTCATGCAAAGCTTTCAAGTATTCACGTAAACGTGTGGTATGGAGATTATGATAAATTATCAGGATTTAAAAAATGGCTATCTACAGGAGCTCCAGGATTGCAAACCGCAGTGCCAGGTTTTGACGAATGGCTTTTTGTAGGTGATTCTCCAAATGATGAACCACTGTTTTCGGCTTTCAAGTTTAGTGTTGGTGTGGCAAATTTAAAGGATTTTTTAGATTGCATGACGCATTACCCTTGTTGGATTACCACTCAAGAAAGTGGTGCCGGGTTTTGTGAAGTTACAGAGAAATTAATAACAAATTAATTGCATAATATTTCCGGTAATCGCTTAGAAATTTCATGCTTATTTTAAAAGTATCTGTAAGGTGGTTTTAGATAAATTCATTTTATGGTATTTTAAAATAATTTTGTTCTCTCAGGCGCGACATCCTGCCTCTGGGTCCCCCTTGACCATCCATGGCCGAGTCGCATCCAGCTCCCCCAAGGCCTTCTTTCACAAAATTATTTTAAAATACCATAAAATGAATTCATAGAAATAGTTCTCCTTACAGGTACTTTTAAAATAAGCATGCGAATTTTCATTAGGCTTATAAGACATTAAAATTATTAGGTTTATTACACGTATTGCGAAATTAACATAATTTCGCTATAATGTAATAAAGTATGGCTAATTTACTCAAAGAAAAAATGCTCGAAGCTTTTAGATTATTGGATCAGATTTTAAAACAAGAGGTCACATTGATAATGGGAGGTGGGGGTTCTATGATTTTGGCCCATGGATTTCACCTTGGCACTGCAGATATTGACGCTATTCCAAAAGGTATTGAACTAAATGAATTAGATCCACTAGTAAAGCAAATTGCAAAAAAGCTTGAAATTGCTCCAGATTGGTTAAATCCTTATTTTTCTACATTTTCGCATACTCTGCCGTTGGATTATGGTGACAGGTTAATTGAAGTTTTTAGTGGCAAGAAACTAAAAGTACTAGCATTGGGCAAAGAAGAAATGCTTATTATGAAATGTTTTGCCCACCGACAGAAAGACATTCCGCATGCAAAGCTTTTGATTAAAAAAAGTACTGATATAAAAATGGTTGAAAGTCATATCGAAGGTTTAATGAAAAAAAGAATTCCAGGAGCACAAGACGCATTAGATTTTTTAGATGACGTAATGGAGTCAGTCAATGAAGGGACTTGAAAGTATCCCTACTCCTAATGATTTATTAAAAGCATATAACACTTTGCAGTTTAAACAAAAAATGTTGTTACCATCGAAGTTAGCTTTTTGGTCACAGTGGAGTAGATTTGATCCTAGATTAGCTGAGATTATAGTATTTTATATTTCAAAAAATTGGAAAGACATTTCCGCTCTTACTCTCAATCGGGAGATTAAAAAGCAGCCATGGCCTGGAGTTTTAGGTGTTTTATTAGAGCAAGTGATTTTGTTTGCAGGTTTTTCACTAAATGAAAAAGTATTATTTAGAAATTGGGCTCGGTTTGTAATGACTGGTGTATCTAAGGCTAGTTTTGAGCTTTTTTTTATTGGTTTAAGAAGTCTTGGGGGGCGTCTTTCGTTACAAGATGCGGTTTTGTCACATAAGACTTATAAAAAGTGGGGTTATTTTGGCAGGGAACTTTTGATAAACAAAGTGCCTGAAAAAGCAAG
>JACQAU010000208.1 GCA_016194835.1 Deltaproteobacteria bacterium | reverse complement strand
GGAAAGAAGATGTAAAGTATTTGGTGGATCGGATTTTTTTTTGAACGTACATGCAACAAGAGAAATTAATATAATGAAAACAAAAACTTTATTTTTTAATTGTAATTTTGCCATGGCACACATGTCCTCCAACCAAGAAAACGTAACTGAACAAAGTGGATGTGTCAATCACGGTTTAAATGTTATTTGCCTATCTTTCCATCTAAACTTAATTTCACCATGTGAGGACACGGTTTCCCATTTTTTTGGACTAAGTGTCGTTTCTTCTTGCTGGTCTTCTGGCCTGTCAAAGGAAAATGAAACATGTTGAGCATTTTCGTTCTTTGTGCTGTTTTTCTTTTCCCATATTAGCGTTTTTACCCACGGTTTGTCCTGCCATTGCCTTAGTTGATACAAAAAAGTTTCAGTTTCATGAGTGTTCTGCTGTTGGACTTTCAGTTCATCTTTGTCGGTGATTTCAATAATAAGTTTTTCTTCTTTTTCTGAAGGGCATGGAAAGCGGCCTAAAAACAAAGTCATTGCCCATTGCAAAGGTAATCCATTCCATAGTTGGCTCTGGTCTAGTTTTTCTTGAGTGGTTTCTTGATTCGGGCGTTCAATTTTGACTTTGTCTTTTTCGTACTCAATAAATGCTTCTCTACCACCTAAGAGGTTTGTTACTTCGAGTTGTAGTTGATTTGGTGATTTTACAAAAATATTTGCTGGAAACTGCCCCGACTTATTGGGTGATTTTATTTTTAACCAAGCACTGCCTCTGACTTCGTCAATGTTATTTCCAATTTGACAGATTTCATGAAGTGCTAGTTTTGGGTCTTTATTGTGTAGCATGGGTCTATGAGCGCAGGAGACAATAAAAAGAAAGCATATCAATAATAATGGCATACCAAATGTGTTTATAGCATGAAAATACACCGCTAGTATACTGCAGTGTATTTTTGCTACTGTGCTGCTGGAATTCGTTTTTCAGGTACTGGTATGAGATCTGGTAGTGGTTTTGCCAATGCTTTTTCTTGTTTTAAGTTTACTATTTTACTTTCAAGTGTTTTTTTTGCGTCTTCCTCTAGTGCAATTTTTATAGCTTCTTCATATTTAGCAATGGCTTTTTCTCTTAAGTTTAGTTTGACATAGGCGTCACCTAAATGTTCCAAAATAGTAGATTCATCTGGTTTTAATTTAACAGCTTTTTCTAGCTCCCTTACGGCTTCCTTAAATTGTCCCCTAACAAACAAATACCAACCCCAACTGTCTTGGATATAAGCATTATTTGGTTTTAAACTTAAAGCTTTTTTAAGCATCTTACCAGCGTCATCAAGACGTATGCCCTTTGTTGTCCAAGTGTAGCCAACAAAATTGAGAGCGTCGATATTATCTGGATTAATTGCTAAAATCTTTTCCATTTGTACTAAGCTCTTATCAGTTAGACCGATTTTTTCATAAAGACTACCAAGATAATATCTTATCTTTTCATCGTCTTGAAATAAAACGAGTGCTTTTTCTAAAATAGATGTCGCTTTTGTATAATTTTTTTCTTCTTCTTCTAAATTGGCCTGAAACAAATAGAAAGAAACATTTTTTGGGGATTTTGAAATAACTTCTTCAATGTATGTTTTAGCTGAGCTACGCCCGTCTTGTTGTTTAATCAGATATGCGACATGTAGTGCAGAATCTAAAAAAAGTTTTGATTCAGGGTTTACTTTTTTAAATTCTGCAATGGCCCTTGAAGAGTTTTTTGTTTCTTCGTATAAACTTCCTAAATAATAATGTACACGTTCGGATTCTGGATTTTTTTCTAAGATTTTCAATTGCCTGGTTGTAGGATTTTAACTCCATTTGCACCAGGCCTAATTTAACTTGCGAATTCATATCATCTGCGTCTAAAATACTAATGGAGTCTAAAAAAGGGAGGGCTTCTTTGTATTTCTCTTCTTTTAGTAAAATGGTTACAATACGATTTGCCGCTATTAGGTCTTGGGTTTGAGAAAAAATTTCTTTATAAATTGCTAGCGCTTTTGGATAGGTTTTTTTTTCTTCATAAATTGATCCTAAACTCAATGCTGCTTGATAAAAGGTTGGTTTTATTTTTAATGCAACATCGTAGGCTTCGATAGCGTTTTTTTCTTGTTTTAGCTTTTGATAAGAGCGCCCTAAATAATACCAAGCCAGGTGGGATTCTTTATTATATTTTTTGATAAATTGTTTTAAAATTTTTACTGCTTCTAGCGGGCGATTGAGTTCGTGTAGAATTTGCACTTTATAAACCGTGGTTTCTTCATGCATGGGTAGTTTTTTTAAGATTTTATCATATTCTTTTAACGCGAGTTCTTGCTCGTGTGTGGCAGAATATAATCCTGCTAATATTAACAGTGCGTCTATATAATTTGGATCAATCTTAAGTGCTTCTTTGCATGATTCCATGGCGTCACTGAGAGAGCCTTTTTTGATGTATTCTGCGACTAGGCGAGTATGTATAAGTGGAGAATTTGGATCAAAAACAAGTGCTAATTTATACTCTTCAATGGCTCGGTCTGGATTGCCTTCTGCGACATATGCTTGAGCCATGCTAAAATGGTATTCTGCGAGTGATTTTGCATTTTGCTGTGCTTGTACAGTGTTTTTTTTCGCTTCATTTATGTCTGCTGTTATATTTGTTGTCTCCTTTTGCTCCTCGCTTGGAGCTCTTTGGGGGGTTTTTAATAAAGGAGTCGAACAACTAAAAATTGTAGCTAACATTGTAG
>JACQAU010000152.1 GCA_016194835.1 Deltaproteobacteria bacterium | reverse complement strand
TAGGTCATGCCAAAAGCGATACATCTAGGTTCTGGCGTAGGCAAGGGAACCTCCAACTCGTTCCAATTAAAAAACTGTCCATGAAGAGACGGTGTTCGTGTTATTTTCCAAATTTTATCAAATTTAAGTATGTCCTCGCTCAACTCACAGCCGCTAAAGTTGTGAGAAATAACTTGTTGCCAATGTCCCGAACGTTTTGCAAAAATGTTCAATCCACTATTCATATGAAAGAAGGTATATCATGAAAAAAATAGTATTGTCTCGAATGTTAGTTGCCACGATATCTCTATTTATTTGTATTGGACTTACCTACGCTGGTGAGTCACGAGTTAGTTTTCAGACCAATGATGGAACCACACTGAGTGGGATTCTCACTACTGCTGACCAGCCCCAAGCATTGATGTTGGTAGTTCATGGATTACAAAGCCATGCAGAATGGTTTCTCTCACGCGGATATCTGGCTGAGCATGGAATTACAACACTAGCTTTTGATCGCCGTGGTTCTGGATATAGCGGAGGTGTTCGTGGCCACGCCAATTCTTCTGAAGAATTGCTCGATGATTTGGCTTCGGCATACAAAGAATTAAAAAAATATGGTCCTGACTTGCCTATTCATCTACATTTAAACTGTTTTGCTACTCGGATTGGGTTTCCTTTTATCTCAGCCAATCCTTCGCAGTTTTCGTCAATGATCGTGACAGCTCCGTCCACGCACATGAGTCCTAATGCGGAGTATAGTGAGTCTGATAAATCTACAATTCGTTGGAATATTTTTTGGGGAAAAGATAAAAAATATTTCCATACGCCTTTGTCAGATGAACTTTTTGTAACAAATCTTGAAGGTTTAGAATGGATCAAAAATGATCAATTGAGCTTAAGGCGAGTAACTTTTGGATTTTTACGCACTGCTAAGACGCTATCAGATGAAATGAAGCGGGTTATTCCTTCCCTCAAACTCCCGATGCTACTTATCTTGGGTGAGAAGGATCTCATTGTACTTAATGACAAAATCGAAACTGAGTTCTACTCGAACTATGCTGGCGAAAAACAGTTGCTGAAACTTGATTCAGAACACGCTTTAGAATTGGGCGGAGATGTCCAACGATATCGTGAAGCAATGACGAGTTGGGTTTTTTCGAGACAAAGATAGAAAGAAACAGAGTTAATTCTAAATATAAGGAGATTATATGGGTACTAGTAACTATTGCAATCAGGATGTTAAAAAACATCATAACTCGCTACCTAGACTGACACTTTTTAACGCTTTTTGTCAGCGTAGTTTCTTTAAAGTTTGCATTATTAACGGTATATTTTTTGCAAGGTGGTAATAAGTCGGGGAAATCAGTGACAAAGAGACACTTAAAAAAACCGACGCTCAGCGTTGACATGGTGTATTAAATCTGCTAAACCAAAGCCCAGTACGGGTAAGACTTAAGGGAGGGGACATGCAAAGCGTATCTGAAATAAAACAACAGGATCTTCTTTTTGAGGAAGAAATTGGTAGTGATAAAGACACTTTTGTTCGAGTAGAAGAAAAGTTTTTTTTACCAGAAAGAAATTGTGATTTCGCACTTGAGGTTTTAGAGAAAACTTTGGAGCCTTGCTATCCAATTGTAGGAACAAAGTTTACTAAAATTGAAAGTGTCTATTTTGATTCTTCGTCATTAGATATTTTTCGTTCTCATTTTTATTCAAGAGATTCGAGATTTAAAATTAGAACACGAAAATACGCGCCTAATGGCATGTGGCCAACAGGTTTGAGAGAGCTTGAGCCAGCTCACGTTGAGCTCAAAGTAAAAGAGAATAATATTTGTAAAAAAAGCAGGTTTCAAGTTGGGCCCAGCGAAAGCACACTGTTAATGCAAGGGAGCACAATTGCTCCAACATTTGATCTTCAGATCAGAAACCCTGATCTTAAATTTAAAACCCTAATGAAGCGTGTAGATAGAGTGAACTCTAAGCTACTTAATTTTCAATTAAAGCCACAAAGTATAATAACCTATGACAGAAAAGCTTACGAAAAAAATGGTTTAAGAATAACGATTGATCAAAATATTCAGACCAAAATTTTAGGAGAAGTTGCTGAAGACGTAAAAAATTCGATTTTTTTGGATTCTCATCTCTGGACTCTATCTCAGCAAATGAGAGAGCGACATAAGCAAGAAAAATATTTTGTACTAGAAGTAAAACACTCCGGACAAATTCCGCTTTGGGTAAACGAACTTATTAATTATACACAATCTCAAAAAGTGAGTTTTTCAAAGTATATTTTTAGTTTGTCTGATCATTTGTACAGGGAGAAACTTAACCATGCATGCTAGTTTAAAAAACTTAAATGACTCTAGTATAGTTTTACAGTTTTCTGAAGTAATCCTAATGTTTTTAAATTCTGTAACACTTGGTTTAATTTTAACCTTAATTACAGTTTGGGCTACCCTAAAGCTTGCTCCGCAAAAGAAAGATGGAACACAGGTTCAACCACTGGATATTGTTTTGAATTCAATGATGGTTTTGTTTCTTTGTTTTGGCATGACTGGGATCATGATCTTAGTCAGCAATAGCCTAGCTCGTGCATTTGCAATTGGCGCAGCTATCAGTTTAGTTAGATTTAGAGTACGAGTGGATCAACCTGGATTTAGTGCGGGACTTTTTTTTAGCGTAGTTACTGGTATGGCATGTGGAGTAGAGCAAATTCCTGTTGCTTGGGTTTTGACTTTAGTGTTTAGTGCCTTTCAATTTGCAGCCGTTATGCTAGTGAAAAAACATTTTCATAAGGAAATAGTGAGCACCATAAACATATCCGATGATTTTTCTCAAGTGCCCGTGGTTACTCCTGAGGCCGCAACTCATCAATCGCTTACAAATTAATCTTGTTTCATATCGATTTACTGATTAAGAAGTAAGTATGACAATTAAATTATTGGATAAAGTTTCGATTGTTACTGGTTCTGGCCGTGGTATTGGAGCAAGAACAGCTTTAGAGCTTGCGCAGGCCGGGTCTCACATAGTCATTAATGACATACAAAGTGAGTTAGCAAATAAAGCAGCAGTTGAAATCGAAAAACTTGGAAGAAAAGTTTTCATCTCTAATCACGACATATCTAAAACTCAAGAAGCACATAAGCTTGTGGAAGAAGTTAAAAGTTTTTTTGGTAAAATTGATATTTTAATAAATAATGCCGGCATTACAAGAGATGCCCTTTTGCATAAACTCACTGAAGAAAATTGGGATGAAGTGATTCGTGTAAATTTAAAGGGAACTTTTAATATGGGCCAGGCTGTGGCTAAAGTAATGATGGAGCAAAAACAAGGAAAAATAGTTAATTTGGCTTCTGTAGCTTGGCTTGGAAATATTGGCCAAACAAACTATGCAGCCTCAAAAGCCGGAGTTGTTGGGTTGACTCGTACGTGGGCATTGGAGTTGTCAAAATACGGCATTCAGGTAAACTGCATAGCTCCTGGTTTTATTGATACGGTTTTAACAAGTCAAATCCCTCAAGAAATTAAGGATAAATTTATTCAGAGGATTCCACTAAAACGTATTGGTAGGCCAGAAGACATTGCACAATTAATCGCTTTTTTGGTTAGTGATCAAGCTACTTATATTACAGGCCAATGCATTCATGTTGACGGTGGACTTAGTTGCGGTATTAGTTTTTAGATTTCCTTTTCTTGCTGTTGTCTTCGCAGGTAGGTGGGAATGTCGTACTCGTCATCGGTTAGGTTTGTAATCCCCAGTCTTTGAGCAATTGCCCTGGCGCGAGCTAACTCTCCTCCCTCAGCACCAGTTCCCATGGGTGAGAACGATGTTGTTAATGGATTGCCCCTAGGTACATAATCTGTTTTATTGATTTCTATAGGATTATTAATAATCTCATGAGTGGTTTCTTGCTGAACATCCTTATGAACCTCTAGTGTAATGGGCGCTAAAACAGGTTCTGGTAGCGG
>JACQAU010000136.1 GCA_016194835.1 Deltaproteobacteria bacterium | reverse complement strand
ATTTTAAGTTTATTTTAGAAAAATTTTAAGAAAATTTTAAGTTCGTCTGCTATTGATGAGGTTACTATTTTTTAACTCAAATTTTATGAAAAGTTTGAATCGCGTGATGCTCATTGGGCATCTGGCTGCTGATCCGGAAATAAAGCAGACCAAAAACGGCCACACCGTTGTCAATTTTCCGGTCGCTACAAATAGGGTTTTTCGTAATGAAGATGGAACTAAACGAGAAATCGTGGATTTTCATCGTGTCTTGGCTTGGGACAAATTGGCCGAAATCTGTGGTGGCAATCTCTTGAAAGGGATGGCTATCTACATGGAGGGTCGCTTAGCTAATCGTTCTTTTGATGACAGTGAAGGGAAAAAACACTTCAGAACAGAAATTGTTGCTGACGAATTAAATATCCTCACTTGGAAAAAGAATAAAACTGGTAGTCCCGAGATCGGAATTGAAAATGTTGTGGTAGTAAAGGAAGAACTGGTCAAAGAAGAAAATGAAGAATTGGTAGCGGCTTAGTTTGTTTTAAAGAGCCCTGAAATTTTTTGGGGCTCTTTTTGTGACTTTAAACTGCTTGATTAATTGAACCTGGATTTCTATAATAGCTTTTGATCATTAAGATTTAATTATGGCAATTTTTCAATTCAAGTGCGATAGCTGTTCTTCTATTTTTGAACATTTGATTTCATCTTTAGATTATAACAACATTAGTTGTATTAGTTGTGGAGGGGATAATATTGGAAGAGTTGATTCGACTTATTTTTATCCAAATAAAAACTTTTGTCCTCACGACAAGGTGCTTGATGGAGATAAATTGAAGACTGAATTGGGTGGTATTATGAATAACACCACTCAGCGCTGTGGTGGCTGTGGCACAGATGGTTCTCCAGGAAAGTGTAGCTCGAAGGGTGGTGGCTGTGGCGGTGGTTGCAGTTGCAAAAAAGGCGCGTGTAGTTCTCCTAAACTCACAATGGAAATATGATCAATGGAACCCCTCATTCCAAAAAAATCCGCTCACTCATAACGGTTTTTTTAGTTTTCAGTTTGGTCTCTGTAAGTGCTTGTCGCACTAAAGAAGCTGTGGCTCCGAAGGGAAATTACAATGGAATTGTTTTGAATTATTATAAGGTTTTTGACGATCAGGAAGTTTTGGATCCGGTGATTAAGCAATATGAGGCCGATCATCCCGGTTTGAAAATTAATTATCGCAAGTTTGCTGATTTTAATGAATATCAGAGGGTTGTTTTGAACGAAATGGCGGAGGGTGGCGGTCCAGATATTTTCTCAATGCAAAATACTTGGTTTGCCAGCAATTATAAAAAACTTACTCCTCTGCCAAGTACGATTGGAACACCGGAAGATTTTGGTTCTACTTTTGTGGACGTGGCATATAAAGACTTGGTCAGGACTGATCAGGCTGGTTTGCAGCAAGTTTATGCTTTGCCGATGACGGTAGATACTTTGGCTCTCTATTACAATAAGGCCCAATTTGAGGATCGAATTCCTTCTCGTGGCAAGCCTTCAAAGACTTGGGAGGGAATTAAGGATGATGTTACTCTTTTGAATAAAACTAATAATAGTCTTTCACGTTTTGAGGTTTCGGGAATCGCGATGGGTAGAGCAGATAATATTAGCAGGGGAGTGGATACTTATTTTCTTTTGCTTTTGCAATATGGCACGAAATTTTATAATGATAATTTGTCGCAGGCGACTTTTGCCGGTGAGCAAGGTGGTGCGGCACTTTATCCAGCAATTGAGGCGCTGAAATTGCTGACAAGTTTTGCCGATTCTAAGCAGCGCCATTATTCTTGGAATGAGTTTGTGGTGCAGGATCCTACAGGTTTGAAAGAGATTGAAGCTTTTGCAAAAGGTCAGGTTTCGATGATTTTTGGTTATGCTTACACTTACACAGATATTGTGAATGAGATTAATAACTTGAAAAATAAAGGTGGTTCAATAATTAATGCTAAAGATATTGGTATTGCGGAAGTGCCTCAGCTTTATGATCCGGCTGTTTCTAGCAATAAACGCATTACTTACGCAAATTATTTTGCGGAAACTGTTTCTAGAAATTCTAAGCATCCGGAAATTGCTTGGGATTTTCTTATCGAGCTGACGAAAAAGAAAAATTTGGAATACTATTTTAGTAAGACAAATAAGCCCAGCAGTCGTCGTGATATGATTGTTGATCAAAAGAAAGATCCGATATATGGTATTTTTGCAGCCCAAGTTGGATATGCCGAGAGT
>JACQAU010000135.1 GCA_016194835.1 Deltaproteobacteria bacterium | reverse complement strand
CTGTGCCATCAAAAACAGCATTGGCAACATCGCTTGCTTCAGCACGGGTTGGAGTAGATGAATAAATCATGGACTCTAACATTTGAGTTGCCGTAATGACCGGAACTCCTTTGCGATTGCAGGCATGAATTAGTTTTTTTTGTATTGTAGGTACTCGTGCGGCTCCTAGCTCTACCGCCATATCTCCCCTGGCAATAAGCAATCCATCTGTAACTTCTAAAATAGACTCGTGATTTTCGACTGCTTCTTCGCGTTCAATTTTTGCTATTATCAGCGGCGGATTTTCTGTGATTTTTTGTATTTTTTTACGCAAAGTTATAATATCTTCGTCAGTTCTGACAAAAGAAAGAGCAATTGCGTCTACGCCTAACCATAAGCCAAGTTTTAAGTCTTCTAAATCTTTCTCTGTCAGACATGGAATGGGCAATGGAGTGCCTGGTAAGTTCATTCCTTTGTTATTTGTTAGTTTCCCTCCTGTTTCTATCTCTGCAATAATTTCTGGCGCAGAAATTTTAATGGCTTGAGCTGAGATTTTTCCGTCGTCAAATAAAATACGTGCACCTTGGTGTATGCACTTAGCAATAACTTCAGCAATTTCAGGAGAAACAGGCACTGGGATATAATCTTTGGTGGATTGCTTGATTGTCTTGCCTTCTGGGTAAAGCAATATTTTATCACCAGCCTTGAGTTCTAATACCCCACTTTGTAGAACTCCAACTCTAAGTTTTGGTCCTTGGAGGTCTTGCATGATTGCAACTGGTTTTTTTGCTTTTTGAGCGGTTTCTCTCAATGTTTGAAAAAGCTTTTTGTGAAAGCTGTGATCCCCGTGGCTAAAGTTCAATCGCACAACATCCATGCCTTCTTGAATAAGACTGGCCAGAATTTCTGGTTTTTCAGAAGTAGGCCCAAGTGTACAGACAATCTTTACGCGGCGTGAGGAAGTAAAAGTAAGCATAATTTATTTTAGAATATGGTATTGAAAAACGCCAGTACACTGTTTAAATATTTTTTTTTAACATCTGAAGTATTATGCAATAGGAAGTCTGGCAAGTTGTGGAAGCTGATCAAAGTCTGAATCACGATCAAATAAGACAAGATTGTGTTGGAGAACTAATGCTGCAATCCAAAGATCATTGGTTGGGATAAGGGTTGTGATAGGTTTTCCTTTTTTTCGTAAATATGAATAGAGATCAGCATAAAAGAATGTTGTCTGGTCATCTGGAGAGAGTATGAAAACTCCATCATTATTGAGAAATTTCGTCAATGTTCTTTCATTTTTTTCTCGATTTGTACTGTATGCGAAACCAGCTCTTTGCTCTGCAATAACAATCAGGGGAATGTGGATTTCTGTGGCGTTTTTAATAGCTTCTACGACTGGAGCTACGCCTTTGCAAAAATCAGTATATCGATTTGAGTCTATGGCTATTTTCATGCTTTCCAGCTCTTTATGTCGATTTGACGCTGGCAGTGAATCTCTTCCTCAATTAGGAGTGCCTCTTTTTCTGTGATAGATCCTATTACTTCACTAAAATCACGCTTTGGTTTTATACTCTCTCCAACCCCGCTTACAAGGGCTTCTAGAATTACTTGATTAAAACTCTTACCTGCCATTTTGGCTCTTCGTCTTAAGATCTGGTCCACTTGGTTTGGAATGTTTCGTATAGTGTATTGCTTTGTATTCTGTTTCATATATACAGTGTATCAGTTAATTGTATACATGTCAACGTTATTTAGTTGCTCGGTGGTGGCCAACCCTTGTCTTTTTTTACTGTCTGGATCACAGAGAAATAATTATGTATAATTTGCATTATATCTTTTATTATGTTAGAGGTGTTTAATTATTTTTACTCCTTTATGGAGGGTCTTTATGAAGTACTGGTGTTTTAGTTTTTTCCTTCTTTTATCTGTGTGTGGTTATTCTATGCCAACTACCGCACCTCCCCATACAATTAATTTAGATAAAATAGAAATATTGCCAAACGGAAGCTCAGAACTTACTTTTAGTCTTACTTATCGAGATGCGGGAGTTGATACAGTAATAACACAAAAAATTACTGACACAGAAGGAATTATTACTTTATTGGCAATACACGTTTTACTATGGAAACCACGACAACAATATGCAGACGATCATCCGGACGCAAGCCCTAATGCTTGCTTAAGCAAATAATTAAAGTTAACTAATAGAAAAAAGATAGTATTATTGCTTTCATTGAAAAACTATTGCAAAACAGTACTGAAACCTTTGAGGAAGATATAAGAAAATTAATAACAGCAGTAAAAAAAATTATTTCAAATCAAGCTGAAATATAAGTTTGTGCTTTTACTTTCGAGCCTCCTGCTCTCAAGTCGAAAACCAAAGTACGCTCGCGTCCTGCTCGCGCCTTTACCGCGTTACTCATTAGAGTAACTGTTTGTACTTTTAAGCAGCCTTTTTTCTTAAGATTTTTAGTTGACTTAGATTTAAAATTTGAATTTCAATAATTTTACCATTTCTGTCTTCACAGAAAACAAAACCATCTCTTAAATAAGACCGAGCCTCTATTCCTTTGGCTATCTTTATAGAAGCAAAGTCTAAATCTGGATCAAAAAAAACAGATGGTATTTGATCTTCTATCTTTCTTCGAAATGAACCATGACGGTAATGACCGGCCATAAATCTTTCTCCTTTTTTTCAATAAGGACAGCAGCAATTAAATTATCATTTCTTATTTTAAAATATTTTGACAATATTATTTTGGGACCTTGAAAATTAATGCTATCAGGCTCAGAGATAATTTGATTGACCTCCTCTAGACTTATTCTTCTTTCTTCCATTCTTTGAACAGCATGAGGAAGTAAAAGCCATTTTTTAATGACAAGTTTAGTTTTCATGTCAGACTTAGAATACTCGGAGTTTAAAAAATATTCAATAATAT
>JACQAU010000128.1 GCA_016194835.1 Deltaproteobacteria bacterium | reverse complement strand
ATGTTTACTTCCGATTTGAGCTATGCAATTTTAGGTGATTTAGCAAAGACAGTAGTTTTTTCACATGTATTTTCTGCCCTCGTAGCTCTGGTCTTGGTCCCTACAGTCAGACTTCATCTGATGACAAAAACAAAAGAATCACTTAAACACATTTCACCAATAGAAGGCACTTTGAGTACTTTAGAAACTTTTTATGGAAAAACACTTTCGTGGTTTATTTTACACACAAAAGCCAAATGGGTTATTTCTTTTGCTCTTATTGGTTGTTTAGCCTTTTTGTGCACTGTCATTCTCCCCCGTTTACCAAAAGAAATGATTGGCACTCCGGATTCTGATTGGATGGTGTTATCCATAAACACCAACGGGAACTCGCTAATGAAACAAATGGAATCTCAAACGGATGAAATAGAAGCTAAATTACTAAAAGAATTTGGACCTCGGATTCAATATACTTTTACACAAATAAATGAACTCAATAGTGCTGTCATTTTAGCTCGGCTAAAAAATAAAAAAGAAATGAATTCGTTATGGAAAACTATCGAAAAAGCATTTCCAAATACACCAACAACTCACTTTTGGATAGGGCCTTGGAATCCAGCAGAACTACCAATACCAGATCCTCCAACGTTAAGAGTTGCTGTTAGAGGTGGAGAACCAAAGGAAAGAGCACGCCTAACACATGATCTTTTACAACTTCTTGAAGAAAATCAAGTTTTCCCAAGACTTTGGACCGAGCCGAATACTGCACGAACCGAAGTCGTGGCTATCAAACCGTATCCAGAAGTATGGAAAGAACTAAAAGCCAGTAGAGCTGTTAACCAGCCAGAAGTCATTGCAGATTTTCTGAGAGTTTTGACACAGGGAAAAACTATTGGCAATCTGTCAATAAACGGGAAAAATACCGATATTTTCATCAAATATGCTAACTCGGGCATGAAAAGCTCACAGGATTTAGAAGCATTACCGATTGTGATTGGATCTAAACTCGTGCCATTAAAAGCTTTAGCTCAATTCCAAATGGATGAAGTCTTGCCTACAATCTATAGAGAAAACGGGAAATCACTCTTTATTCTTTTTGGGAAAAAAGACAAAGGTGTTTTGTTTAATAGCACAGCAGCTCTTGTAAAGGCAAAAGAACTTGTTTTAAATTTCGAAAAAAAACAGAATGTTCAACACAACATAATAGTTAGTTTTGAAAATGCGCAAAAGGAATTAGACGAAGCACTAAAACAACTCTTGTTTGCAGTATTACTTTCGATTTTATTAATTTTCTTCACAATGGTTATGCAATTTGGAAATGTCATAAATGCACTATTGGTTCTCATTTCTGTGCCGCTTGGCATTATTGGAGTGTTGATTTCACTTTTTATTTTTAAAAGCCCGGTGTCTTTAAATTCAGTTTTAGGAATTATTTTGCTAAACGGTATTTCTGTGGCCAATAGCATTATTCTTGTTGATTTTACAAAAAAACTAGTCAATCAGGGCCACCAACCCATCGAAGCTGCGATTCTCGCCGGACAAAAACGCTTAAGACCAATTCTGATTACTTCATTGACAACGATTTTAGCAATGCTGCCAATTGCTTTTGGATACGGCGAAGGAGGAAAAATTTTGCAACCATTAGGTATTGCAGTGAGTGGTGGTCTGGGATTTTCGACTTTATTTACTCTATTGATGGTACCCACACTCCAGGCTAGCATACTTAGGTGGAAAAAAGTGTTACCACAACAAACTTCAATAATGACAAAACAGCTTCCATTGCTTTATGCTGGATTGACAATTATGCCGTCCAAAGAAGAAAATAAAAAACAAATTACACTTTAAACAATATGAAAATTATAAAATTAATCCTTGTAATGCTGATAATTTTAAATCCTGCTTTTTCTGAAGAAATAAAACCACTTTCATTTAATGCCGCATTAAATGAAATTTTAAGCAATCATTGGAGAATTCAATCCCAGGAATTTAAAATAAAATCTTCTGAAACCAGGCTTATATCGCATAAACTTAGCTTACTACCAGCTATTCGTGCAAGTTCTAGCCAATCACAAGGTTCGCTTTCGCCTATATCAAGAGATTACGAATTAAAATCGGATGTTAATATTTTTAGATGGGGTGCAGATATAAAAACCCTGAACGCTTTAGAGTTAGATCTCTTATCAGAAAAAATGAATATGGATCAGACCATTATTCAAGCTGAACGCGAGGCTACACAGATATTAGTTAATATTATTTTTTATTCTAAAAAAACTCTGATTTTACAAGAAATTGTAACAACTTATCGGAAATTATTTGAAACTGCCAAGAAACGCTACGAGATGGGGAAACTAGCCCTACAAGAAGTCGAGAAACTAGAAATAGATTTAGAAAATGCAAAATCAAATTTAGCCGATACCGAACTGCAATCCTTAAGTCAGCAATTAGAACTAGAAAAACTTATAGGTCATAGTCAAATCCAAACAGAATGGCCATGGCAAGAAATAGTTTTAAAAAAGAATTTAAAAAACTTTTCGTTTTCAGTGTCAGAATTACCTTCTTGGAAAGGACTCAAAACAAAACTTGACGCAGAAGAACTCAGAACATCACAAACCAAATGGGCTTTTTTGCCGGCTTTGAATGGAAACTTAAAATACGGTTATTATAGTTCCTGGGGAACAGCTTGGAGTGCGTCTATTAATGTTTCAATGCCTTTGTTTGAACCATGGAGTACTTATTCTCAATTTAAAATGCAAAAAATTAATACACAAGATCTGGAGGTTCAATTTAGAAAAAGAACAGATAATTTTAGATCTGACTACGATAACGCTCAAAAAAGTTTTGTAATTTTACAAGATGCAACACTATCTAAAGAAAAAGCACTAAGTACAGCAAAAAGGCTTTATGAGAACAGCTTCAAGAGATTTCAGCTTGGATTTATCACTGTAAATGACTTAGCTCTTGATGAACAAAGGTTTTATGATTTAGAACTATCTTTTAATAACGGCATAAAAGAACTGCATTTATCTCTTGTAAGATTTTGTCACTCTTTGGGATTCAGACTGGGGCATTGTTTGGAATGATCTAGTTCTGGTAATTTTCTTCTTTTTCAAGCGAAGGATTTGAGGATGTGTTTTTAAAGATAGTTTCCTTTTGATATTTAAGGCTAAATCAATGGCTTCGTCTACGTGTGCAATATAGTGCAAATTAATGCCCTTAAGTGCATATTTAGGGATCTCTGGAATATCTTTTTCGTTTAGTTTTGGCAAAATAATATCTGTAAGGCCTGCCCTTCTAGCTGCCAATATTTTTTCCTTAATCCCACCAACTGGCAAAACCTTGCCAATAAGAGAAAGTTCTCCACTCATGGCAAATTTTTGCTTAGCTAAGCGTCCAGATAAAAGCGAATACATAGCTGTAGCCATCGTAACTCCTGCAGAAGGCCCATCTTTAGGGATAGAACCAGCGGGAATATGCAGATGAAAATCCCTGTTTTTAAAATAATCAAGATTTAATTTAAATTCTTGAGCTGCTTTCTTTTTTACATAACTCCAGGCAATAGCCGCACTTTCTAACATGACTTCGCCCATTTGACCTGTCAATTTTAAATTTCCCGTGCCAGGAACATCCAAGGCTTCGATAAATAAAATATCTCCTCCCAAAGTAGTCCATGCCAATCCCACTACCACACCAGGTGAAGTAATTCTTTCGGCGATCTCATTATAAAAACGCTTAGGCCCAAGCCAGGTTATTAAATTTTCTTCAGTTATTATAACTGATTTTCCCAAAGTGTTGGCCTCGACAATTTGGGCCGCCACTTTTCTGCAAATTTTTCTAAACAACTGTTGCAAATTTCTAAGCCCTGGCTCACGCGCATAATCAAGCATCATTCTTCTTAAAGCTGTTCTTTCTATTTTCAAATTATTAGGTTTTAACCCATGTTCATTTAGTTCTTTGGGAAATACAAACTTTAGTGCAATTTCTTCTTTTTCTTCAAGCGTGTAACCCGGGAGTTCGATTATTTCCATCCTATCAAGTAGCGCTGGAGGTATAGTCGAAGTATTATTGGCAGTACAAATAAATAATATTTTTGACAAATCAAATGGAACATCCAAGTAATGATCCAAAAAGGCATGATTTTGCTCTGGATCTAGGACTTCTAAAAGAGCGCTTGCTGGATCACCCATAAAACTTTGGCCCAGCTTATCTACTTCATCGAGCATTAAAACCGAATTGAGCGATCCTGCACGTTTAATGCCTTGAATTACTTTTCCAGGCATAGCTCCAATATAGGTCCGCCTGTGTCCTTTGATTTCTGCTTCGTCACGCATGCCACCTAAAGAGAATCTATAAAATTTTCTGCCTAATGTTTTTGCAATAGATTTTCCAACCGAGGTTTTTCCTACCCCAGGCGGCCCAATAAAACAAAGAATGGATCCTTTAGGGTCTTGTTTAAGTTTTCTAACAGCTAAAAATTCAATTATTCTTTCTTTAACTTTCTCTAGGCCGTAGTGATCAGCATCCAAAACTTGACGCGCACATTTTAGATCTAAGTTATCTTTTGTTTCTTGACTCCATGGCAAAGAACAGAGCATTTCTAAATAATTTCTACAAACATTGTATTCTGGTGAGTGTTCAGATAGGCCATCAAATTTTTCTAATTCCTCAAGTGCAATTTTTTTAGCTTCTTCTGGCATTCCGGCGTCTTCAATGCGCTGTTTAAAAGTACGAGAGGTTTTTCCTTTTCCTTCTTCTTCAACTCCAAGCTCTTTTTTAATTGTTTTGAGTTGTTCCTTTAAAAAAAACTCTCTTTGCATTTTATTTATCTTGCTATTGACATCTTCTGAAATCTTTTTTTGTACATCAGCTACTTCTTGTTCTCGTTTTAGGTGTACTAAAAGCATTTCAAATCTTTTTTTAACAGATAATGTTTCTAGAAACTCTTGAGAATCCTGTTTTGACAGAGCAAGTGCAAACGCAACTAAATCAGCAACAGTGGCAGCACCCGGTGCATTGATCATAGCCAAGCGCATTTCTTCAGTAAAAAAAGGATTTACTTCAGAAAGTTTTTTTACATTACTTACCACGGCACGAGTCAGAGCGTCCATCTCTGTGGATTTTTCAACAATGTCTTCTATATACTCTGTTTCAACAACTATATAGGGACGGTCCGATAATATTTTTTTTATACGAAACCGCTTCATGCTATGCACTAGCAGATTGACTGTGCCATCTGGCATTTTAAGACGTTTTAAAATTTTAACTATCACTCCAACGTCATAAAGATCCTTTGGTTGCAGATCTTCTGTAACCTCTCCTTGTCGTGTCAGAATAAGACCCAGCATGCGTTGACGGCTAATGGCTTCTTCGATTGTAGCAACAAAACGAGGTTGGGTTACCAGAAGGGGAACCATAAGTGTTGGAAAAACAATATTATTTTGTATTGGTAAAATAAAAAGATTTGGAGGTAAAAGTTGCTCAGGTAATACTAAGCTACCTTTTTCTGTATTATTATGCTCGTTCTTAACGTCATTAGATGAACTCATAATATTAATATGGTTATTGAACTGTAATTAGCAAGAAAAGAAAAAACTTTTTATAATCAGCTAGTTATAGCTGGATAATACAGCTAATCGGATTTTTTCTAATAATTCATGTTCCAGAGTTGGAGATGGCTCACTAGATTCTTCATAGCCATCAGGTGACCCATCAGCTTTTAGGCGTTCAATTTCTTCTGATGTATTAACTTTAACTTCAGTACCGCCCATGGTTTTTTGAGCAAGAATATGAAATTTATACCTAACCTGTAAATAAATTTTACGTGGTGAGTTGTTTATTGTGTATTCGTGGTATTTGTCACCAGATTGTGAATAAATCCAATCTGTCTCTAAAGTTCGTTCTTTTATATTTTTCATTTCGAGAGGGCCAACTTCTTCTGGATTTCGTTCAGTAATTTTATGGTTTTTCAGTGCTGATTCAATACCCTTCCAAACAACAGGAAATTCGTATTCATAAACAGCAGAACTGGGTAATTTAGCATAAGCTTGTTGTTTTACTTTTGGAGAGCTCGAACACGCGAGGCTTACACAAATCAAACAAAAAACTAAAAATTTAAATTTTATATTCATAAGTAGACTCCTATCGGTTAACGTATATCTACTATAATTCTCATTGGATTGGAAAGCTCAAAAACTTCTATAAGTTTCTTTCCAGTTTTTAAGTTGACAACAAAAGTCCATTTGTTTTCTTCCAAGTAAGGATAGAGTTCGAGATTATTAACCCACTTACTTTTCTTAAATGCAGCAATCACTTTGGGAGCAGAAAAGGCAAGCTTAGGTTTTCCCCACAAAGTAAAAACAAGTTGTTTTTTTAGTGGAAGCATTGAAACTTGAAAGTAAGGGGGTCTTTCGAGTTGTTTATTATCATCTTGAGTGTTTTTTTCTAAATCCAAGACCAGTCTTTCAAAGCCTGCATTCATTGCACAGCGAATATCTTTTACAACTACATCTTGAACTGCGCGATCTCCACCTACAAACAATCCTTCGTGAACATAAACTTCACTTTTTTTAGTCTCGACTTGATAAACTTTTTCAGGATTTATAGCTGCAAAAAGACTAGGCATTTGTAAAAATATTAAAACAGTAATTAATGCTCTCATGTGAAAACTCCTTTTAAGACCTGTGACAAAATAAAAGTTTCAAGCACTAAGACTAACTTTATTTTCTTAATTTTTGAACAAAAAACCAAATTATAAGCAGTCCAACACACCCAGCAATAATTAATAGCCAATTAATGGAATTGCTTACTACCTGAGGTTTTT
>JACQAU010000127.1 GCA_016194835.1 Deltaproteobacteria bacterium | reverse complement strand
TGTCTGTTGATGTCTTGCGATGGGAAGTCTTGAATCGTCTTCATCGTTTGTTAAATGAAAAGAATCGAGATTAATTTATATGAATCCACTTATTATTACTTGTGCAATTACTGGTGCAGAAACCACAAAAAAAGATCAATCTCATTTACCGATTACACCAAAGGAACAGGCCCTTGCTGCAAAAGCGGCTGTTATGGCAGGTGCTTCGATTATTCATTTGCATGTTAGAGAGAACGATGGAACTCCAAGTCAGCAAGTAGAGCGTTTTGCAGAAGCTATTGGCGCAATTAAAAAAGAAGTTAATGACGTGATTATCCAAATCTCTACTGGCGGTGCACTTGGAGAAAATATCGAAAATCGTGCAAGGCCTTTACAGTTAAAGCCTGAAATGGCGTCTTTAAATTTAGGTACTATGAATTTCGGAGATAATATTTTTTACAATCATCCAAAAGATATCGAAATATTAGCAAAAAAAATATATGAAAACGAAATTTTGCCCGAGCTTGAAGTTTATGAGGCAGGTATGTTAGAGAGTGCATTTCGTTTATGTAAAAAAGGTATTTTAAAAGACCCAATGCATTTTCAGTTTGTTTTGGGAGTACCTGGCGGAATGTCAGGTGATGTGAGAAATCTTTTACATTTGGTATCACTTTTGCCTTCAAATGTGGGTTGGGCTGTGGCTGGAATTGGCCGTTATGAGTTACCTCTTGCGATACATGCGGTTTTATTGGGAGGGCATGTGAGAGTGGGATTCGAAGATAATATTTATTATTCTAAGGGTGTACTGGCAGAATCGAATGCGCAACTTGTAGAAAGAGTTGTAAGAATTGCTGAAGAGACTGGTAGAGAGGTGGCAACTCCACTGGTGGCTAGAAAATTATTGGGAATCAGATAAACAAATTGTGCAAATTTTATATGAAGATTCAGATTTAATTGCAATCAATAAACCATCAGGTATGCCAACGCATACAACCTTAGACGAGAGTCGAGAGAATCTATTTTCACAAGTAAAAAAATTTTTATCCCAAAGAGAACAACAAGAAGTTTATGTTGGTTTGCACCACAGATTGGATAAAGATACCTCAGGTGTGATTTTACTGACAAAAACCAAAGCCGCAAATCTTTGGGTTTCACAGTTATTTGCCAAGCATCAAATCAAAAAAAAATATGTGGCCATTGTGTCATATAAAGAGACATTTCTTAAAAAAAAATGGAGTGTAGGAAATTATTTAAAAGACACCAGAACTAAAGAACGTATAAGAAAAATGATAGTTGTTAAACGCGGTGGGATTTATGCTGAAACTGAATTTGCCTTACTGAAAAAATATTCAACTGTTTTATTAATCGAAGCTTTTCCAAAAACAGGGAGGATGCATCAGATAAGAGTTCATTTAGCTGGCTGTGGATTGCCGATATTAGGAGATTCGCTTTATGGTAAAAAAACGGAGTGTGTTCCACGGTGCATGTTGCACGCTCAAAGCTTAGTTTTTTTTCATCCATTGTTAAATAAAGAAATTACTATTGTGGCTCCTGTGCCAGAAGATTTTAAACAAGCACTTCTAAGGATGTAAAGGGCATTCTACTGTATCACCAAGTGTATTCTCACAATGCTCTAGAAGTAAGTATAAACCGTAATATAGATCGTTGTAAAAAGAACTACGTCTAAAAGCTAAAGTACCTGGCTGTGTTATGATCTGTGTGCCTTGAGTGTTTGTGTAGACAGGTCCGCTACCCTGACTGTACATCTGTCCAGTTGGAGCTATGACCAGAAATTCTAGATAACTTTGAACTTGATAATGGGTAATTGGCTCCATAAAAGCTCTCGAATAATCATTGTATGATGTATAGAAATAAAAGTTAAAATAAAATGAAAAATTGCTATTCTGATTCCAATAATATGAGTTATTAGAAGAATAACTTACACCAGAAATAGAATCATAACTATAACTGCAATAACTTGGTCTCTGACTATAATATGTGGTGTCATTATAGCCTAAAAAAGAAAAATAAATTCTATCTTTAGGCTGAACCGGTAAACCAGTTTGATGGATATTATTATTATAATTTGAATATAAATTAGAATAATTAAAATAAGAATTAGGAAACAGATCCCAAAGACAAACCGCTGCTCCACCTATATTTATTATTACTCCAGCAGCTTGTGCACAGGCTGTTTCGTAATTTGGAGCTGTTCTACATTGACCAAGAATCTTAAAACTACCTGCACCACAGGGATTAGGGTTGCGCAGGAGGGGGATCGGATTTGCCGCAGTTGTTTAAGACGATTCCAATACCTAAAATCGTCAAGATAATCAAGAAACGCCTGATTAATTTCATATTAAAATCTTTTAATTCCATAAAAAGCACCTCCTTTTAGGTGTGTTCAACAAAAACCAGAATTAACATATACATTTTTCGTGCCAATTATTTATGCAATTTCTACATAAATGCATATTTTATTTTCATTTAATATTCAATACTTAAACTAATATGATTTAATATGATGAGATTGCCAAAGTGTCTAAGTTTTAGTCACTGACAGAGACTTAGACACTTCGGTAAATATAGTTTCTGCCATATGTTTCCAGGTAAATTTATTAAGTGCACGTTTTTTTGCATGCTGTCCTGTTGTTTTAATGAGTGAAGGGTTGGCTAATATTTGATCTAGTTTGCTAATAATGAGATTTGTATCTGTTGGATTAACTAGCCAACCAGAAACTTCATCTTCGACGGCATCTGGTATGCCTCCACTATTGCCTGCTAGTGCAGGAATTGCGCAGGCTGCTGCTTCGATAAATGAAATTCCGAATCCTTCTATATCTGGTGGTTCGATATGTTCGCGAGAAAGCATGACATACAAATCAGCCAAATTATAATAATCTCTTAGACGATCAAATGGTACGGCTCCTACAAATTTTACATAACTATTAAGGCCTTTGTCTTGTGCGAGTGAGTACAGTCTATCGCGATCATTGCCTTCGCCACACACAAGATAGACTAGGTTTGGGTATTTTTTGATAAGAGCTGGCATTGCCTGTATCATTTGATCAATGCCTTTGTACGGGTCAAGTCTGGTTACAGTTAATAAAACTATCTTGTTTTGTAATTGATATTTTTCAATCAGATCTTGAGCTTTTTCTGAGGGGAAAAATTTTTCGATATCTACACCAGGATTAGCAACTACTATATTTGTTAAAGGGACATTACATTTTGTAAATAAAAGATTTTTAGTAAAATGACTATTAGCAAAAATTTTAGCTGCGTTTTGTAAAATATTTTTCTTTATTGGTGAGAATAATTTTCGTATTTTCTTTTTTGTAGTCTGAGAAGATTCTAAAAGCTCAACGCCGTGAGTAAAGACAAAATAAGGAATCTTGAAATATGCTCTTACAGGTGTACAAAGCCAAGACGAAATAGCATCTGGAATCCAAACGGTGTGAAAAATACAACAAGGTTCCCAATGTAATGCTTCATAAGCGATGGCGCGTGAAAACTGTAAAACGGCTTTTGGTATTTGCGGAGATATAGAGATTCTTAGTGTGTCGATAGAACTTTTTACATCAAATAGTTCAGCATTCTTTTGCTCAGGAGCAATTAATTTGATTTGTACACCTGGGATCTTCCCCATCTCTTTGAATAGTTCATAACTCAAGGTGGCAATCCCTCCAAGCCTTGGTCTATAATCAAATGCGGTTGATAAAATTTTATAATAACGCATAGCGCTTATGTTTGTTGTTGTTCAATATATATATTCTCACATATTATTTTAAGTATGTTTAAATTAGTTTCAATGCCCAAATATGTATGCTTATCTTAAAAGTATATATAAGTGGTTTTAAATAAATTCATTTTATGGTATTTTTAAAATAATTTTATTCACTCAGGCTCGGCATACTGCCTCTGGATCCCCCTTGACCATCCATGGTCGAGTCGCATCCAGCTCCCCCAAGGCCTTCTTTCACAAAATTATTTTAAAAATACCATAAAATGAATTTATAGAAATAGTCCACTCATAGGTACTTTTAAGATAAGTATGTAAATATGAGCAATAGAATGACAGATAAACTGATGATGTCCGAGTTTAAGCAAGCAGGGTTCATAAGTTTTGGAATTTTCCTATTTCTTATATCTATTATTCCGCCAGTGAATATCTCTGTTGACGGAAATTCGATGTTTTGGGTTGGTGTCAATTTAGTAACACAACAAAGCTTTGAAAGTTCTTCTTTACTAGGTGCTATTGGGGTTGGAGGAAAATATTATTCGATTTGGTATCCACTTCTTTCTCTTATTGAGATTCCTTTTATAGCTTGTGGCTTTTTTGTTGCAAAATTAATGCATTTAGAGGCTTATAAAATTAATATTGCGCTAGTATTCTGTTTTCTTTTACAGACATTGCTTGTTACTTTTACATCTTTTTTCTTTTTTTTAATTTTAAAAAAAATTAATTTCAATTTTAAAAACTCCTTTTTGCTAACACTTGGGCTGGTTTTTGGCACTTATTACTTGGTCTATGTTCGATCTTTATTCGCTGATTGTCTTTTGACTTTTATTGTTACCACTTCTGTTTATTTAATTCTTTGCGAAAGATCTATTCTATCAATTGGTATTCTTTCACTATTGGCGATTTTAGCAAAGCCAACAGGTATTTTTTTGGGACCTGTAATTAGCTTATATTTCATTATAGAGAAAAAATATTCGTGGCAGAAAAAAATAATCCCATTATTAGGAACGATTGTGGGTTTTGTTTTATATGGTTATTATAATTATATTCGTTTTGGAAGTATGTTAAATTTTGGCAGCAGACCAAGCTTGAGTTTGTTTTATTTCCCGGTCGGAATAATTAAGCATGTATTGGCTCCAGGGTATGGTGTATTTTGGTTTAATCCTGTTTTGTTTTTAGCCCCGTTTGGATTGTATTTGTGGTTAAAAAATCCTTGCAAAGAGTTCAAGCTTTTTCTTATGCTTGCTAGTATGTTTTTTGGTGTTTATTGTTTTTGGCCGGCAGCTGGGTGGGATTGGGGATCTAGGCACTTATTAGTGATCTTACCGATTATGTTTATATTTATTGGAAAAATGTTAGAAACAAAGTTTAAAAAACTGTATCTAATTTTAATTTTTATGGGTTTTATCATTCATTTGCCCACTATTTTTTCATTCTATGAGCGCTATTATTTTGAAGCCGCTCATACTACTGTTTCAGTAAAAGAAATTCATTGGAATCCAAAATATTCTCCAATTATCCAAGTCTGGCCTTCTTCGATACATCAAATACAGGATGCTTTA
>JACQAU010000126.1 GCA_016194835.1 Deltaproteobacteria bacterium | reverse complement strand
CTGACAGTACCCCCCCTATGTCAGGATAGATGTCGCCTCTAAAATGTTAAGATTATTGGGGGCAAGAGGACATCAAAATGGATCAGTATTCTGTTCTCTTGCACAATCTTTTAGATAAAATTGGACAAGTCTTTTCAAGTTTCAAGCTGTTTTTTCTTGTTTTTTTTCTTTGATTTTGGTAATTGTTTTTACAAGTTTATGAGTAAAAAAGCCTTTAAAAAAGCTAAAAAATAGAGGGATAGAAAAAGAAATTTAATAGCAAATTAATGGAATATTTATGAATTTAAAACACCTATCCAATAACGACCTTTGGAATAAAACAAAAGATCTTGTAACCCAGGAACGAAGACTCATAACTGAAGTAATATGGCATCTTAGAGAAGTATCAAGAAGATCACTTCATATAGAAAGAGGCTATCCCAATTTATTTACATATTGTGTTAAGATGTTTGTACTTTCAAAGATCCCATAACTGGTAGAGTTTGTGGCAGTGCATATGGCACAGTAGAAAATCTTAGGCTTAGGTGCAAATCTCATAATTTGCTAGAAGCACAAAAAGTGCTAGGTGAAAAAAACCATGCAACGTTACTTTAAAAAATAGCTAATAGCTTTATTTAAAACGTAAAACCAAATTAAAAATGAGAGCCATATTTTTTAATAAAATCAAAATATCACCATCCACAAAAAAATAGGAATCTTTATCCAAAAGATCGTGCAGCTTTACACCCCACGCACCAAGCGACTCATGCAAGAACACAAGGGGCAGAATTGCTTCGTTTGTTAGTTCGGATTGCAAAGACAATGCATTAAACACCACTCTATGGGTTTTAATAATGTAGATAGCGCTCCCTCTTTGCTTGCCAGATCCAGCCACAAATCCTTGACTAAAGGTTTCGAACTTTACTTGGTCTATTTCTTTTATAAGCCGATTGAGATCTATTTTGCCAATCAGAGTTTTACCCTCTTTAATTAAGGAGAGCGGTATAGTCTTTGCCAGTTCCAGTTGCTCATCTTGCGATAATGATTCTGCTTTTGCAAAATCAACAAATAGAATCGAAATAAGAAATATAAATTTTATGGTTTTCATAATAGTCACATGACCTCCAAATGAAGTTGGATTACTACAATTATCTCATTTTTGTCAATCCGCTATAATTGATTGCTCTAACTTATATATTAATTTTAAATAATTTATTCTTTTTGACGGATCTTCTCCCTAAGGGCCTGTTTTGAATTCGCCTCAATCGAAAAACGCTCAACATAGGCCGGGCTATGCCTCGCATTTTTCTCAATCGGCTCATCCAAATCTGCACCAAAAGTCTTCACGCCGATTGTCTAGTTTATTCATGGACAGACCCTTACTCACTTTCACCCATACCTGATACCATCCAATGGACTTGACTCCGCTGCACGGCGAGTGGGGTAAAGACATGCAAAAAGCACTATTAATATTGCACATAAAATAACAATGCCATAATAAAAAGGATCAAAAGTTACAGGCAGTTTTCGATCATAATAAATATCTGGCAATTGTATGAATTCATATCGGCTCAAACAAAAACATAATAGATAACCCAAAACAGTTCCACCAATAATACCTAAAACACCAATAAATAAACCTTCTGCTAAAAAAACAGCTCCAACTTCACCACTTCTTGCGCCCATTGCTTTTAAGATCGAAATTTCTTTTTTCTTTTCTAAGACCATAAGAGCTAACGTAGTCACTATATTAAACGAAGCAACTACAATAATAAACGCCAAAATAACAAACATAGCTATGCGCTCTAATTTTAAAGCCCCAAAAAGATTCGTATTTAATTCTATCCAATCCTGAACTTTGAATTTTTCTGAAACTAAAGGTTGCATTTTTTGAGATAATACCGGTGCTTTTTTGAAATCTTTTAAAGTAATTTCCCAATTCGTTACTACATCTGATTTTTTTAAAAAAGAATAAACGTTTGTTTCGTCTGTAAAAACAGTGTGGAGTTCTTGCTCTGGAAGTCCAGTATGATAAACACCCGCCACAACAAATCTTTTTAAACGTGGTACACTACCAAGTGGGCCTTCTGTTTCTGTTGGAGAGACCAAAGTAACGTTATCACCTGGCAAAATACCCATTTCATAAGCAAGCTCTTGTCCTATAAAAACAGAAGGCAATCTCAACGTTTCTCCGCCTTGTTTTTCGATCAAAAGCTGTGGCGCTGCTGTCTCTGTCAATTGTTTTTTTAAAAACTGCAATCTTTGAGGTGCAACACCTTTGACGATAACTCCAGTAACTTTTCTACTTGTTCTTAAAATTACTTCGGTACTGACTATACTCCATATTTGTGTTCCATTTATCTCGGAAATCATTTTATAAGCGGATGTTTTCTCAAAAGAACCTTTTGGCACAAAACCCTGCTTATAATCCGAAAAATTATCATCTGGAGTAATAAGAATATGCAAATCAGTAGCCATCAAATGGCTTTCTAATTCTTTTTCAAAGCCATCCATGACAGATAAGACAACAATGAGAGCAGTAACGCCAATACCAACTCCCAAAATAGAAATCATTGTAATAAAACTTAGAAACATGGAGTTTTTTTTGGATTTTAAATAACGAAGCCCCACCCACCTTGTCCAGGAACTAAACCAAAATGAGCTAAAACAGCCTTTAAAGAACATAAAAAGACCTGCCAAACTGAAATCTGTTGCAGTATCAGTTAACTGCAACCGCAACTGCAACAGATTTCAGATGTCAGATATTATCCTTCATAAAAATTTTTTCCTTTTTCTGCCATTTGGATCAACACAGGCGAAGGTTCAAAACGAGGCCCGATTTTTTCATGATATTTCTTAAGCCTGTTAACAATTTCTTGAATGCCTATTGAATCAGCATATCTCAACAGCCCTCCCCTAAACGGAGGAAATCCGGTACCCATAATCATTCCTAAATCTACTTGCGATGCATGACTCACAACTTGTTCTTCTAAGCAACGACTCGCCTCATTAATCATTGGCAAAATACAACGATCTACTGTTTCTTCTTTTGTAATTTTTCCAGCTTGTACTTGTACACCTAAGATTTTATAAATTTCTGCATCAAATCTGCGTTCTTTAGATAAGTGATCATAAACATAAATTCCCTTGTTTACTTTTCTACCTAATCTGCCTGCTTGAACTGCTTTTGCATACAAAGGTGATGGTTCCATTCTTGCTCCAAAAGCATGATGTAAAATATGCGCGACTTTGTCACCAACATCTATCCCGACTTCATCAACAAGCTCCATTGGTCCCATGGGCATTCCAAAAGCTAAAATCGCTTCATCAATCTCAGATACCGGAGCACCTTCTGCCAAAAACCATGTGGCTTCATTTAGATATGGCATGAGCAAACGATTTACCAAAAATCCAGGTGCATCTTTTACTACAATTGGAGTTTTTCCGAGTTTCTTACTAAGTTGAAAAACAGTGGTCACTGCTTCATCCGAAGTATTTTCACCTCTAATGACTTCAATTAGAGGCATGCGGCTAACAGGATTAAAAAAGTGCATGCCAACTACTCGACTTGGATTTTTTAAGCCACTTTGTATTTCAGTAATAGAAAGCGAAGAAGTATTCGAAGCAATCACCGTATCATCTTTAACAAAGCCTTCTAGTTCTTTTAAGATTTTTTTCTTTATATCCATGTTTTCTACAATAGCTTCGATCGTAAGATCTATAGATTGAAATGCTGTATAATCTAAAGCTGGAGAAATAAGATTTAATTTTTGTAAGCACTCCCTCTGCGTAATCCGCCTTTTCTGCGCTTGCTTTTTAAAAATCTGAGAAGCCTGTGTCATTCCCTTAGCTAAAGCGTCATTATTAATATCCTTCATTCGTATTGGTATATTTTTTTCAGCAAAGAGTTGTGCTATTCCACCTCCCATAACTCCAGCACCTAAAACAGCAGCTTGTTTTACTGATTTTGCTTGAGCCACTTTGCCTTGCGGAAGTCCTTGGGATTTTTTCACCCCTTCAGTCAAAAAGAAAAGTCGGATAAGGTTTTTTGAAATCTCTGTAGCAGCTACTTTACCAAAACCTTGGGCTTCACGAATGAGTGCTTTTTCACGTTCGGAGCCTTGGAGTTTTGGACCATAAGAAATGCCATTAGTTTTAAGAATTTCTAAAATTTCAAGCGGTGCCGGATACTGGCCTTTGGTTTTTTCTAATACTCCAGCCTTGGCTTTTTTAAATATTACACTTTTACCAAGTGGATTGCCTTCTAACAAACTACCCATCACTCCACCCATACCACCTAGTTTTGGTTCCTTTGCTAGGCGTTTCCCGACTTGCAAAGCTTTCAGGTTTGCTTTAGTCCATTTAAACACAGAGTTTAAAAAATCTTCTTTCGGCAAACAAGCTTCGACCATTCCTGCACGCCATGCTTTTTCTCCATTTAGAGTTTTTCCTGTTAGTATACAATCTAGAGCTGTTGCAATACCTGCTTTTCTGGGTAACCTAACACACCCTCCCATGCCGGGGAGAATGCCTAACAGAACTTCTGGAAGACCCACTTTAGCAGCAGGATCATTTGACATTACAGTTGCGCTACAGGCTAAACAAAACTCAAACCCACCACCAAGTGCTGCGCCATTGACAGCAGCAACGATTGGGAACGGTAAATCTTCAAATCGGTCCATGAGTTTTTGAGAATATCGAGACATTTCTTGTGCTTCTTCTGGAGATTTCATGCCTTGAATCATAGTAATATCTGCACCTGCAATAAAGATCCCAGGTTTTGGCGAAGATAGGACTAAAGCTTCGATTTTGGCACCAGTTTTTTCCATTTGTTCAAGTTGGCTTAAAATGTCTTCGAACTCTTTTATTACTTGCGAATTGAGTTTATTTACTTTTTCACCAGGTAAATCAAATATTAAATTCCATAGTTTAAAACCCCATGTCTCGGTTATATTTTCCAAGCGAAAAGCTTTTGGCTGTATTTGGCTCATACGAGTACCCTCATTATAACTAAGCGTTTGTGTTTCCATAGTAATGGGGATCATAGAACAAAAAGCTGATGGAATAAAGAACTTTTCAGGACATTCAGGATATAACAATAGGTGACCACATGCCCGCAGGCAGGTAGCCACCCATTATGTTTATGCGGCCTCCCTGATATATTTTGAAAAATTAAAAGTTAAAACTTACTCCTGCAGTAATGGTATAGAAACTAGAGCGAGCTAAAGATCCGCCAACCATTGATTTTTCGTATTCACCAGTTGAATAGTAGCCGTACGGATAATAAGCGTTACCATACATTCCATTAACATTTATTACACCATTTTCTTTTGCAGATAGAACTTTGTAATACTTAAATGCAGCACCTAGTGCTATAGTATCCCCTAGTTTAATGTCTAACCCAGTAGACATATAACCCAAGAAAGACGATACTTCATAATCATCGGTGAGGTGGTTTAACCCATAAGATTGGCGCATGATTTGTATTACTTTTTGATCATAGTTAATATAACTTTTTGAATATGCTCCGCCACCACCAATAAAGGGCTTAATTTTTGAGTCATTACCTAGCATGTTAAGTTTCACTCCGCCTTCAAATACATTTTGTTTCATAGCTACTGGGTCAAAATTTTTCTGATAACCACCACCACTGGCATAAGCAATAGAATTAGCGACAAAAAAATCTCCACTTGTATACGAAACACCATATTCATTAAACGCATAGCCTAACTCAATAACAGCGTGACTAGAAACATCTACGCCCAGTCCAATACCAGCACTGTAACGTGAATCTATCTTAAAAGACTGACTGTCTGACATATTTGCCATACCAATCCTAGGAGCAAAACTAACTCCAGCCCCATGGCTGGAACCTTCTTTGTGCAAAACGCCTTCTTGCGACGTGGCAGCACTATTTGTTGCAGAAGCAATAGCAACGCTTGTCTGTGTTCCACTTGTATTTTCTGCAGTAGTAGGCGTTATAAGAGATTCAGTTTGAATTTGCAAATTACCCGTGCCACTTTGATTTAAATTCATATTACCCGAATTTTGCTGAGACGCATTTTGCATGTTTTGTAATCCTGAATTTTGATTAATCAGGTTATTGCTTAAAATTTGGTCTGTTCTTTTTTGTTCATCTTTTAGTCTTAATGTTTCGAGACGTTCTTGCAAAACATCTTCGTTTTTTACTTCTTCGCGCATTCGCTCACGTCTTAACAGTTCTGTTTTAGAAATATTTGTCGATTGTGCAGCAGTGCTACTTGCTTCAGAAGTAGTGATAGCTGTTGGTCTTTGCTGAATAATAATTGGCGCCACTGTTTGACCACCTTGAATTGCTCCTTGATTTTCAGAGTCTTCTAATGTGTGATCAGCAACATTTTGATCTAGTTGATTTAAATTATTTTTATGTACAGATGTTTGTGCACTTTGAGCGGCTGAAAGAGTGTCTTTCATATCACTTCTTTCACCAGCTTTAGCATGCGCAATAGTGTTTGCATTATCATATACCAACTCTCCGCGCACGTAAGGCGACATAATAAGAAACATGAAAATAAAAGCACTCATACTCAAACCACTTAACTTAAATATCAGTTTTAAATAATTACTATTCATTTTTTTACTCCTTTAGTAAATAGCCCAATATTAGGGCAAAATTTTATCATCATCCTGGAATAACACAAACCAAGACACATAAACGATCAGGCTTCCAACCACTTCATAACTACTGAAACCGTTTCGTTCTATAGCAATTTCTATGCCTAAAAATTATGATATATGTATAGTTTTTAAATAAGCTTTAAATATCAAAAACTTATATAACGACTTTTTTATTAAATATTATTTAATAAACATTTTTTGTAAATTAATTTAAAGATCTCCAGGAAATGCTG
>JACQAU010000156.1 GCA_016194835.1 Deltaproteobacteria bacterium | reverse complement strand
GGTGCTCTCATTGAGTGAGAACTCCGGTGCTAATTTTATAATTTCTAAGCCAGGTTTATACTTGAGATTAATTTGTCCGTTTGTGTCATAGATTTCATTACTGTGAGGTCCATAATCTAAAACATATAGTAATCCATTCATGCTCGTGAGCGCTATCGGGTGATGTAATTTGAGTGGGATTTTTTTTATGACTTCTAAATTTTTTGGATCAAACACAACACACAAATGATCTTCAGCAGCTAAAACATAAACTTTCCCGTCTTCGCCCTTGTGAATTGCTGTGTAGTATCCTATTTCACCATGGTCTTGTGGAATATAATGTAAAAGTTCTTGACCCTTGTCGGCTGTTAAAACTCTAATCGATCTCAAGAACGGATCAAAAATACTGTCAGAAGATATTAAAAAAATTTTTTCATCTGAAACAGCCATGGCAACAGGGCCTGGTCTTGAATAAAGAAGTCTGTCTTTTGTAAAAGCAGAAAAATTGAAATTTAAAATTCTTTGTGTCCCTACATCTGAAATATAAAGAGAATCACCATCTTTAGCTAACGCAGATGGTCCAATTAGCTCCGGGCGCAATAATATCTCGGTGCTTACTTTTAGTTGCGTAGTATTGATGACTGTAAGGTACATACTGCTAGTGGTTGCTACAAATAGGTTTTTTTTATGTCCTATCATTTGATCAGGAGCTTGATTGTTATTACTGTCTGAAAGAATAATTTTCTTTACTGAGCTATTTCTAATTGCATAAATTAAATTTTGAGACATTTCTGATACATAAAGCGTGTTGTCGTGGTAGTGAAGATTGCCCCAGTTTCCAGGAGCTAAGTCTAAGATTTTTTGAACTTCTAATGCCTTAAGTGGCAATGAAAACAAAAAAAGACTAAATATGCAGCACGCAATATAAGACCTTAATATACTTTGAAATTTCATGATTGTATTCCCCCCCCCCTAACAGGGTTATTTGTTTATCACTTTAGTCAAAATTATTCAAGGTCTATTATACAAAAGGAGTGGGCTCAAGCACGAGGGATAAATATTTAAATTGATTTGAAAGCATAACTCCTTTAATAATAATCATTAAACCTATGTCAAAAAAAATGGAAAAGATTACAACAAGTAGTACGGCGGAGTATTTTTCAAAAAATCTGCAACAAGTGGGATTTTCATCACAGATCAAAGCAGTCCTCACAACATTGAAAGAAGCTGTAGATAATTCGTTAGATGCATGCGAAGAGGGAGGGATTTTACCAGAAGTTTCAGTTTTAATAGAAAAAGTAGGACCTGGTTCTAACAAGAACTCAGATCAAATTAGAATTCGTGTCGAAGACAATGGCCCAGGCATAGATACTGAAGATGTCCCAAAAGTCTATGGTGAGTACCTGGCTTCGTCTAAGTTTGGCCGTGGGCGTTGTTCCAGAGGTCAGCAAGGCATTGGTATTTCTGCTGTTACCACTTGGGCACAGTTGACTTCTGCAACAGGAGCAAAAGTAATTACTAAAACTGAAAAAATGCGCAAAGCTATACGTGGCATTGTCGAAGTAGATATTAAACACAATAAAGGCGTTTTTAAAGACAAGGAAACTATGGTGGATTGGGATCGTCCACATGGTACAAGTGTCGAATTTCTGATTGACGGGCGTATCCAGCTAAATGGCGAAGCAGGACTAGTCAATTATCTGATGGGAACTGCATTAGTTAATCCCCATTTAACTATACACTATAAACTTCCAGATTTAGAGTCTCAGACCATAGATCGAGTTAGCAACACTGTGCCTGAAATTCCGCAAGCTACAACGCCGCATCCTCATACTATGAAATTGGGAGAGTTTATTGCACATTCCCACCTTTTTGGACGCACTAGTATTTCTTCGTGGTTAAAAAAAGGTTTCTCCAGAGTTAATGATGGTACTTTGAAAGAACTTGTGGCAGCAGGTTTAAAAAAATCGATCCTGGAAAAATCAGTAGATTCAACGGGTGAAGAAGAATTTAAACAGGTTTTTATTTCACTGCAAAATCTAAAACTCATGGCACCTTCTACACGATCTGTTTTGTCAATTGGTGAAGCTACGCTTTCAAAAAGTATTAGGCGATTAGGTGATGTTGATTTTTTTTCTGTAGTAACGCGTAAGCCATCCATTTGTGATTTCAAGCCTGCACAAGTCGAAGTAGCAGTGGCCCGTTTGAAAGAAAAGAGGACGGATCAAGAAACTCTAGTTCAGGTCTTGCGTTTTGCAAATCGTGTGCCCTTACAGTTTGACAAAGCTGCTTGTGCAATTGTGAAATCCATTCAGTCAGTGAATTGGAAAACTTATGGACTTACACAATCCAGAGACTCTTTACCTTTAGGTCCATACATTATTGCAGTCAGTGTTGTTTCTCCGTTTATTAAATTTAAAAACGCTTCGAAAGAAACTGTTGATGCTTCTGATGAGCTGGTAGAAGAAATCCGTCGAGCGCTTATTCAGGCTGGTCAAAGGTTATCCAAGCATATTCGAAAAGAAGTCAAGGCTTTTGAATTAGAAGAAAAAATTCGCCATATTGAACAATTTGGCCC
>JACQAU010000155.1 GCA_016194835.1 Deltaproteobacteria bacterium | reverse complement strand
GCCTCGCATACAACGAATCTGAACCTTTTACAGATGACCGCTACAAAGAACGTCAGGCAGGAATTACAGATAGAGAAATTACCAGAGAATTTAAACCCGCTATGTCTTCAGATAATGACAAAGAAGCAAAACAACGCGAAATCGAATCAGAGCTTGGATTAGTACCAGCAGATGATACCACCCCAGAACACGACAAGAGTTATTTGGCTGCTGTTGATCACATCAAGCAACTCTACAGAAAAAACCGACACGAAGCTGCTCTAATCGAAATAGACGATCTTCTGAAACTCTATCCATCTGATTCAAAAATCTATGCAATGAGAGGTACACTGCTACATAGGATTGGCAAACTTGATCTGGCACTTCAGTCCTGGAACCAGGCATTGAAACTAGAACCAAATAATTTGTCACTTAAGAGATTTATCGAGAGAAAACAACAAAAAAGGAGCTTGGCTTCACCATGAAATGGGGTTGGAAGATTATTTTACTTTCACTTTTAAGTTTACAAGCGCTAGCAAAGCCAACTCCAGTTTTTACAACAGATCAAGTCAAAAAAGATACTGAAATCCAGGTTCGCAATCTCATTGAGCCTGTGCTACAAAAATTCTGCAGAGATGAGTGCAGACTCATGACTGTGACAGTAAATGTAGATTTAGCCACTCCAGATGAAATTGCCCCTGGCTTTGATGATGTTGATCCAAAAAGTTTAACTTCACTTGCGCCTTCTTCGGCTAGAATCAAACTATTGATTGACGAACAAGTGGGACCGGTTTCTCGCAGCAAACTTATTGATCTTATACAACAATATTTAGATACCTTGGATTTTCCAATCAAAATCGATTATCAACTCACACACTTTCCACAGCCAGTGAGTTCGGCAGCTAAAGTGGCAGAGCTTAAGGAAAAAATTGCAAAACAATTCAAGGGAGTTTTAGAAGATTTGTTTAGACTATTTTGCCCAGAGCAGTGCATGCTTGCTCAATTTAACTTACAAACCGAAGCTGTAAACCTCGAAGAAGCTCAATACGGTGCTCCTGGTGAATTTATTTTAGAAAACGGTGTGGCAATAAGAATAAAAAATATATCTGCCACGATTTTGATGGACGACATACTCTTGCCAGATGAACAAAAAAATATTTTCGAAATGGCAAAACTTAAAACAAATGATTATAAAAATGTATCTCTTGATACTAAAGTAATGAAATTTCCACATCCTGCCCAGTTTACAGAAGATGGACAGGTTTTAGTTTGGAGCGGGAAAAAACGAGTTTTAGCTAATAAAACTCAAAACGAAACAAAAGATATTAAACAAACTGAGCAAAAATTTAACTCAACAGACACTAAAAAAGAACAAGAAACAAAACAGGAACGGTTTGAACGATTCGAAAAAATAGAACGTGTAGAAAGTGGAGATGCCGTGCAAGCTGAACTCAAAAAATTCAAAATCTATGGCATTATTTTTGCTTGTTCTATTTTAGCATTTTTAATTTTCATTTCACTAGCTACAACAAATGCAAAAAACGGTTCTTCTTCAGTACATAAAGTTTTTCAGAGCCTCACTTCTGATCCGACAGCAAATACAGCACAGAGTTTATCAAAAAATATTTTTAGCGAGAGCAAGCTCTCACAAGAAGATAAATTAACACTGCTCGCTAAACACTATGAAATAGACCGCTTATACGAAGAGCTTTTACAGGTCTTTGCAGAACAACCAAAAGTAGCAAAACATGTATTTTCAAGAATTTTAACCGAAGAAGGCGTAGAAACAACCGCAGGCTACGTTCATATCTTTGGCGAAAGTGTAGTGATGGATATGCTAAGAGATCCAAGCCTTCAGGGCGACATGTCTGAGCTCACCGAGTATTATGCAAAAAACCCAATAGAACTTTCGGATGATGAAAAACTAGAGCTCTTAAGAAAACTACATCAAAGAACAGTGTCTGGTAAATTAGTCATCATGGGAAGTCGCACTTCGCACCATTTTGATTTCCTGGCAGAAATGGATGGACTACAGATTTTAGAACTTGTTTCGAACGAATCTTTGACCGTAAAAGCTATTGCACTAACACAATGTGATCACATTAAGCGGACTAAAATTTATTCACAGCTTGATGAAAACACAAAAATGAGCCTACTAACAGAGCTTTCACGCATAGACTATTTGCCAAGGGATTATATTTTCAATGTTGCAAACGCATTAAAGAGAAAGAAAAGGGAAAACCCAAGACTAAATACAGAGTCACTGCCAGGATCTGAAGTGCTGGTTAATCTCTTAGAGCGCTCCGGGCTTAATGCACAAAAATCTGTAATCAAAAATCTCGAAGCCAATAATCCAGATAGTGCCCGCACAATTAAGAACAAGCTTGTGAGTTTAGATACTCTACGCTATATGCGTGACGGGCAATTGCTCGAAGTAGTGCTTAGCCTTAAGCATGATGAGCTTTTACAATTTCTAAAAGGATGCCCGACTGATATTAAACAAATTATATTTTCAAAATCCCCAAAAGACCTAGTCTCTGAATTAGAAGAAGAACTGACCAATATTACTCTCATTAGCCGAGAAAATTATCAGAATATCGAAAGAAAGATTATTAACCGAATCAAAGTCATGGCCAATGATGGACTTGTAAACTTGCTTGAAACCAATGAAAGAATGTTTGGAGAAAACACAAACTCCCAAGACACTTCGCAAGCGCCACAAAAAGAAGGAGCACAAGTGAGAAAGGTGGCAGGATGGTAGAGATATTAAAACCGAGCGTAGAATTACTTAAAGGTATTAAGCTTTTGAAAGCTTTTACAGATACAGAACTCGGTGAACTAATCCGATTGGGTCACGGGACTTCGTTTGAGGCTTATTCTAATATCGTAATCGAAGGGGAGCTTTCGTGGGGACTTTATCTAATGATTAAAGGTGTGGTTGGCATATTTAAAGCCAACAAACTCAGTGGAGAACTCTACGATGTCGGGCAATTAAGAGAAGGCAGTTTTTTTGGAGAAATGTCTTTGATTGATGACAATCCACGCTCTGCCACCGTAAGAGCACTGACAGAGTGTTATGCATTTTTTATTTCAAAAGAAGATTTCAATAGCTTTTTAAATAACTCTAAAGATTTAAAAATGCGCTTTTATGAAACTTGTATACAAAACCTGGTCAGTCGACTCAGAGAACTTGATGACAATTACGTCATTAGTCAATACCAACTATGGAAGAGCGCTCTAAAAAAGGAGGCGGCTTAAGATGACAATTCAGACAATACAATGCACACGAGCTGGAAGCGAGTGCACTTACCTACAAGTCCATTCATGGACTTGGCTGTCCATTGGACAGCCGGTCTTCTCGGCTATCCTGCCTCGAAGTTGCAAGCGCAGCCCAGGAGGGCGAGCATGAATTTCTCTTCATCATTTGGCGTGTTGTTAGGCGTTGGAGTGATGTATCTGGCATTGAGCTCGATAACCGGTAATATTAATTTTTTCTTAGATTACCACGCCATTCTCATTGTGATTGGAGGAACCACTGCGGCGGCAAGTATTAGTTATCCTCTCATTAAGGTTTTATCGCTACTGAAAGTATTTATATTGCGTGTTTTAGGTAGAAACAAAGTAGACTTCAAGGGAGTAATTTCACAGTTAATAGAGCTAAACAAAAAAGCAAGTGTTGGGATTACGGCTATTAACGAATATATTCCACAAATTAAACACGATTTTTTGAAAGAAGCAGTCACTCTTGTTGGATCAGGTATTTTGACTGAAAAAGAGATCAAAACAACACTTGAGCAAAGAGTAAATACCACAGAGGCACGGTACATGTTCGAAGCTAATATGTTCAAAAACATTGGCCGGTTTCCACCTGCCTTTGGGTTACTGGCGACCACACTTGGTATGATCAGCTTGCTTCAGAAAATAGGACAACCCGATAGTCAAAAAATGATTGGCCCGGCAATGTCAATCGGATTGATTGGAACACTTTACGGGATTGCGCTGGCAAATTTGGTTTTTCTTCCCATTGCAGAAAATCTAACCGAAAGAACACAAGAGGAGATGAGACTGCGAAAGATGATTATCGAAGGTGCTGTGATGTTAAAAGCACAAGTCAATCCAATTGCAATGCGGGAGGGCTTAAACTCGTTTTTACTGCCTAAGGATCGAGTATTAAGAAAGGCTGCCTAAGGGTATGGCTGCAATTTTTAAACTTTTAAAAAAAACTAAACCCACTAATGACACGATCGTCATACAAAATGAGAAAAAAGAAATTATACATGGTGGCCATGACGATTCGAACTGGCTCGTGTCTTATGCTGACATGATGACACTGCTTTGTGGTTTTTTCATTATGCTCTTTAGTATGGCAAAATTGGATGCCCCACAATACGACGGATTTAAGGAAGCCTTGGCTAAGCAATTTGGTGGAGAGTATATTCCAGGTGGAAAACAAACTGCAAAGTTTATGACTCAGATTTTGCAGGAGATGGGGATTTTAGATCAAGTCATTATGAAATCAGATTACACGGGAGTGGAAATTATTTTTCAATCCACTGTATTTTTTGATACTTTGAGTTCTGCTATTTCAGATAAGGGCAAGAAAATATTAGAAGAATTGGCAAAAAAAATCATAACTAGAGAAACTGCTGAAAAACGAAAATATAAAATAGTCATCGAAGGGCACTCTGATAGTCGTCCTGTATTGAGTGGGATTTATCCTTCTAATTGGGAGCTTTCTGGGGCTCGTTCGGCCAGGGTGGCAAGGCTTTTTATAGAAAACGGATTCGAAAAGGAGAGATTGACTGCGATTTCGTATTCAGATGCATTTCCTGTTGTGTCGGAAAGAAAACCCACAGGCGAATTTGATGAGGAAAGTCTCTCTAAAAACCGCCGTGTGGTAATCCGTATTTTAGAGCCAAAGCAGGATTCGATTCCGTTTCCAAACCAGTCAACACCTTAATTAGTTAAACTGCTTATTCCTTTGACACACCAGACGAGATCTTAGTACACTGACAGCTTAATTTTTTCCTATTTTATAAATAATTTCCATAACCGGGCGCCATCCTGGCTCTCTTGGGGCCCCTTGGCCATCCTGGCCGAATCGCATCCAGCTCCCCAAAGGCCGGTTCTGGAAATTATTTATAAAATAGGAAAAAATTAAGCTGTCAGTGTACTAGCACAATTGATGTCTGGTGTGTCAAAGGAATAAGCAGTTTAGTTAATGCTCTACTTAGACAACAAGATTTTACGGTAAAAAAGTTCGTAATGACTACTTACACGATCAAACAGATTAATACTCTTATCTTCAGCAATCGAATCCGGTGATCGATCTGGTCTTTGTGGTTCATTTTGATTTTTCAATAAAATTTCTTTATTTAAATTAGTAAGGTAATTAGCAAATCTACGAGCTTTTTGTTGGCCAAAGGTTGGGGTTATAGCTTCTGCCACGGCATGATGTTACTTTAAAAACTGTTAGTTGATAATTTAAATATTATATTGCTAACATATTGATTTATTTGAAATATATTCAACTATCAAGTAAATATGCAGTTACAGTTACAGCGAACAGATATGTAAACAAAATATTGGGGGTTAAAAAGAGTACATTGTGCCGGTGTCTCAAGGTGGAGCTTCTATAAATATTGAGAGAAAACTAAAACTACATTACTCTTGACTGGCTTCACCTATTAGGTGTAGCATATTGAACGGGATGATCAACCGGGTAGAACTCAGTAAGTTCGCACAAAAGCAGCTTAAAAAAATACCGAGGCATATTGTAGAAAATCTTGCGGCTTGGGTTGACGATGTAGAAAATAGGGGTCTTGAAAATGTCAGAAAGACCCCTGGCTACCATGATGAACCACTTAAAGGAGCACGTTTAGGGCAACGATCGATCCGACTGAGCAGTTCGTATCGAGCAATTTATGTAATTACTGCCAGCGGAGAAGTTGAGTTTGTTATAGTAACGGAGGTAACGAAACATGCGTACTAAAGCAAAAAGTAAGACAATGATATTTTTAGAATCTGCTGCCGGGCGGGCTCTTACGCTTGGTGGTATGCTAGAGTCAATTCGCCTCGGTGAGGAGATGTCTCAGATCGAATTTGCACATAGGCTTGGTATTTCTGCATCTCACCTCTGCGATATTGAAAAGGGACGAAAGACCATAGGATCATCACGTGCCGCACGGTTTGCTAAAATCCTGGGACGAGCGCCAGAGCAAT
>JACQAU010000154.1 GCA_016194835.1 Deltaproteobacteria bacterium | reverse complement strand
CCCCCGGGGGCTTTCTATTTGTGTTCGCGCCTCCCCGGGGGGTATAGCAAAATTAATCTTAGACAAACTGCTTAAAATTTCTCCCTTAGGAATAAGCTCCGATGCTTGTTTTAAAATTTCAGTACTTTGATCAATCTCTCTTAAGCGCAGCAAATACCTATCGTGGCAGTCTCCTGCCTCTTTATTCAATTCTGGATTACAGATAACTTTAAAATCAATAGATTCATATCCCACATAAGGCTGATTGTTTCTTACATCCTCTATCAGGCCCGAAGCCCTGGCATTTGGACCAGAAACATTCCACTTTTTTATTTGCTGTAAACCCAAAACCCCCACTCCAACCGACCGACTAACAAATCCATGATGAAAAGAGAAAAGATCATTATATTCCTTAAGTCTAAGCTTTAATAATTCGCAAATCTCATTGAGCCGTTCAATGAAACCTTCTGTAATATCTTTACGGACACCACCAAAACATAAAAAACCGTGTGAAAACCTGGCTCCAGTCAACAACTCAAATAAGTCCAGTATTTTCTCGCGCTCCCTAAGCGCATAATGTATGACAGTTTCTGAACCCACTGCTTTTGCTGTTAATACAATAAATCTTAGGTGGCTTGATATACGACCCAACTCAGAAAGAATAAGACGAACCATTTGTGCCCTTGGAGGTACTGTGATACCAGTAATAGCTTCGACCGTCATACAAAAAGCCAATTCTCCAAACATAGAACATTCTGGATCTAGATGATCACAATAGGGTATCGTAGCCCTCCAGGGACTTTTTTCTAAGGCGCTCTCTAACCCCTTGTGACTTAATCCGGTTTCTGCAAGAGCCGATACAATAATCTCCCCGTCCAAACTTAAGTGCAATCTCATTGGTCCAGGTAAAAATGGATGAAAAGGACCCAAGACCAGCGAAGCAGTATTAGGCTCTAAAAAATAATCTTTATTCATGAATAATTTTTTCTTGCAACTTAACTAAACCACTCATTATTGCCTCAGGCCTCGGAGGACATCCCGCAACAAACACATCTACAGGAAAAAGTTCTTGTATGTTGTTTACCACCATATTGCCGGAAAAAAGCCCCCCCGAGTTCACACACGAACCCAAAACCATTACATACTTAGGGCTAGACATTTGTTCATAGACTTCTTTAACATAATTTGAGATTTTTCTGGTAACTACACCATGAATAATCAGAAGATCCGCCTGTGATGGCTCTGTTTTCTGTATACAACCAAAGCGTTCCAAATCATACCTACAACTAGTCGTTTGCAATAGCTCATCTCCACAGCAGCCCCCAGAAATATAAAAATACCATAACGAATTTTTTCTCGTCCAGTTCAATAATTTATTTACCAAGAAAGCCGTCATGCTCGTCCTTTTTAAAAGACCAAATCCAATCTAAATCCTTTTTTCTTGCAGAATACATAAGAACAATAGAAATCGATACTGAAATAAAAACAGTACTTATTAGCGCCAGCATTAAAAGTTCAGGGTCATTGCGCTGCTGCAAGCTAATCACGCCAGGTATGAACAAAAAAACAAACGCTATTAACAAAAAACAAATATTCATACATAAAAAATACCTGGTGTTAATTTTCTGTAAGCTTTCTCTGTATACACTAGAGACGCTTGCTTTTGGGTTTTCAAATTTACTTTGGTTATGATAAAAAAGCCTGAACCCTTTTGACAAAAGCACAAAAAAGCAGGGAATGCTCATTGCGACAAGTGCTGCTATAAAAAAAATCCAGTCGTGTCCTAATTTAAGCTGCATTAATAAAAATTACAGAAGTTGAAAAATAGAGTCAAGAACGGTACATAAAAAAAATGCACTGCTCTTTAGAGTCTATACTCGAGACACTTAAGCAAAAAAAACAAACTCTGGCCCTGGGGACCAACCTGAGCTCCAAAGCATTTATTCTAGCTAAAGCCTTTTTTGAGCTAAAAAAAAACCTTCTTGTACTATGTCCCAATCAAGACGCGGCGCATGAATTATGCCTTAATTTAGACATCTTTTGCCGAAAAACCGTCTCTAGCAAGTCAATACTTGAGCATTTTCCAACATGGGATATGTCCCCCTATAGTTCTATTTCGTCCTCTATTAAGACCCGTCTAAAAAGAATCCGTGTTTTAAGCTCGATTATAGATAATTCAGAGCCTAAAATCATAGTCACAACGATAGATGCAGCGTTTCAGTCCACCATCCCTAAAGATTTATTTTTGAAGTACTCTCTATCCTTGTCGGCCAGCAACAAAACCCCGCTAAGTCAACCCGAACTTATTTCTCACCTAGCACAAATTGGTTATTACAGGGTAGATACGGTCGAAGACTGTGGAACCTTCTCTCTAAAAGGTAACTTATTAGATGTCTTTGTCCCACAGCATGACTTCCCTGCCCGTGTTGAATTTTGTGGTAACGAAGTAGAAAAAATTAGATTTTTTGAGCCATCGACACAAAGAACTCTGCAAAATTCACTCATAAACTCAATCGTTGTTACACCGGCTAGAGAAGTACTAATCAATAACCAAACCAAAAGCACACTAAGAGAAAGAATCAAAATACATGCTGACGAGTCTGAAATACCAAGAAAAATACGAGATCCCGTCTTGCTATCTATTCAGGACGAGATTTACTCAGACCATACCGATGCTTGGGCTCCATTCGCATACGAAAAACCAGCCCGATTTTGGGATTATTTACCTGACGACCTCTATATTGTATGGGACGAACACGAACAGTGCATCATGGCGTGGGAAGGCTTCCTGACTGAACAAAAGACTTTAGAAATAGAAGCAAAAAATCATGGTTTAATTTTACCAGATGTTAGCTCCCTTTATGGCCGTCCAGATGAACTATCGTTTTCAAAAACAATCCTTTGTTTTGAAAAATTAGAAATCTTAAATTCAGATTTTTATTCAAACACCACGCAGCATTGTATCTCTATACAAACCAATCTGGATTTAACTAGACGCGAAAAACATTCTTTTAGCGAACAGGAAAACACAATCCGGGGTTGGTTAAAAGAAGGATTTAAAATCCTTATTGTCTCTTCTACACAAACACAACTAGAACGCATATGTTTTTTACTGAAAGAAAGATCTTTGGTTTATCAAATTGGCGACGTGCGTGACGCCAAGGCCAATACAATGAACTTTTGGGGAGTCGCACACACAAAAAAACATCTTCAAAACGATCTTCAGCTAAAGATTGGACTGGATTACAAACCCTTACAGACTTGTCTTCTCAAGACCTAGTAGTCCACGTTGACCATGGGATAGGACGGTATCAAGGACTAGTGCGATTAGATCTATTGGGTGCTCCAGCCGATTTTTTACTTATTGAATATGCACAAAAAGATAAGCTTTTCTTGCCTATCTACAGATTAAATTTAATACAAAAGTATTTCTCGGCATCTGGCACATCTGGGGAAACTGTGCGTTTAGATAGATTGGGTAGCGCACGTTTTGCTAAGACAAAAGAAAAGGTCAAAGAAGCCGTAAAAAAACTTGCAGTCGATCTTGTTAAACTTTATGCAGAAAGAACAATCAGATCGGGTATTGTATATGCAAAACATCACGCTGAATTGAGCGAATTCGAAGCAAAATTTCCATTCGAAGAAACGCCGGATCAATCAAAAACAATCGAATCAATTCAGGCAGACTTAGAGTCTGGAAAAATCATGGATAGACTGGTTTGTGGAGACGTGGGCTTCGGTAAGACAGAGGTGGCTATGCGCGCCGCGTTTCGTGTTGTGTCCGAAGGCAAACAGGTTGCCGTTTTGGTTCCTACTACCATACTTGCACAACAGCACGAGTTGTCATTTAAAACAAGATTTAAGGAATATCCATTTTATATAGAGTCAATTTCGAGGTTTAAATCACAAAAAGAACAAAAAGAAATCATCGAAAAACTAGCGCAAGCACAAATAGACATCATCATTGGAACACACAGGCTCCTCTCAAGAGATATTCAGTTTAAAGACCTGGGCCTGGTGATTGTCGACGAAGAACACCGTTTTGGGGTGGAACACAAAGAAAAACTAAAAACAATAAAACTCTCAACCCATGTTCTGACATTAACAGCTACGCCAATCCCAAGAACACTCCACATGGCTCTGGCGGGCTTAAGAGAAGTCAGCATAATGAGCACCCCGCCTGTTGATAGATTGCCCATACGAACTTACATTTCGAAATATGATGAAAATATTATCAAACAAGCAATAGAACGCGAACTGAACCGGGG
>JACQAU010000169.1 GCA_016194835.1 Deltaproteobacteria bacterium | reverse complement strand
CTGGAGCTTGATGGGTACAGCTTGGACAAATAAAACCATCATGCCAACGTAGTTTTTCCAAAAAATCAGCACAGGATTTTTCATTGAAAAACCAGCCCTGAAATTCAGTCCATGTCCGCTGGTAATCTTTGCCTCCGACTGGGGTGGTCATCCACTTGTTTTAGCTCAGGTGGAGCGAACTGGATACCCCCCTATCCTTTATTTATATTTTAGCTTAAATTCTCAGGTTTGATCCATTTGTCATTGCATGGACCATGTCCGTGCGTATTTGCGTTTTTTGGTCCAAATTTAAGCTGCATCTTCCAGTTTGGACTACAAGAGTCAAATTTAATCAACCATTACTGGGCTAATCAATGCTTAAATTAATGCTTGATAACACGTCTTTATTGATTCATATTTTAATTAGATTGTAATTGAACAGAAGGAAAAGGGGATTAAAAAAATATGTATACAAAATCATTAAAAACAGTTTTAACTTTGGTTTTTATTTCTATGAGTTTTTTAAATTTTAGCTTCATGCTGACAGAATCAACAAACGCAAAAGCTGATGATGCAATAGCAGTTAAAGTTGATTCGCTCTCAAACATTAAAGGTAATGGGGCAATGGAAGCCTGCGGTACCGCAATTCATAAGGACGGTATAAAACCTCTTATGGTCACACTAAAACATGATGAATCCTATTACACGGTTTTAACTGGGGCCAATGGAAAGTGGTGCTTAGTTCTAAAACGATGGACTTTTAATGGAAAAGTCGAAGCAAGCGCGACTACATTGCAAAATCCAGATATTACATCCTTTCAGGCTATCGAAGTAAAAGAGCAGGATTAATTTTTGTTTCAACTCAGGCGAACTGTCCCTAATATGCTTCGGCAGTACATGGTTGCATCATGTTCTTTCTTGTTCTAAAAACAGTAATCACTGGAGTAGTGGTAGTCACCGTTTCTGAAATTGCAAAACGGTCTTCTCTTTTGGCAGGGATTTTAGCTTCATTACCACTCACTTCTATCCTGGCTTTGATCTGGTTTTATATTGATACGCATGACACGAATTCTACGTCCAGACTATCAATTAGTATTTTCTGGATGGTCCTTCCATCGCTATTTTTCTTCATTACTTTTCCGTTGTTAATAAAATGGGGCTTCCGATTTTACTTGGCACTCATCATCTCAAGTTTATTGACAGCTGGAATCTATTGGCTTTATATACAGGTGCTTAAACAGCTTGGAGTCACCCTCTAGACTTTATGAAAAAGCTGCTCAGTTTTTAGTTGAGCAGCTTTTTCATGATTCCATTAAAGACCAGCGCTGCCCACCTGTCGAATCATTCGACCCTCTTGTTTCACATTTTTTTTCACATTGAAGATGGCTTCTTTTTTGTTCCCCTGCACAATCTTTTAGATAAAAAACAAGTAAAATTTTTTGAACTTCTTGAGAAACTTAAAAATCCATATTATAAAAAACCAAATCCTGGAGACTCTTAGGACTATTCATCCAGAGTAGATCCGAGTTAAAGTGGCTATTATGGTTTAATTAACTACCGCCTCCACCCATTGTCTCTTGCGATCTGAGAAAACACTTTCCCGCTTTGCCGCAAAGTACGTGTTTGAGTGGTATAGTCCACCTCAAATAGCCCGAATCTTGGTGCAAACCCATCGATCCATTCGAAATTATCTAGAAAAGACCAGTAGCAATAGTTTTCGACTCGCACTCCTTCTTGTATTGCCTGGTGGAGTGCAGTGAGGTGATCTTTTATAAATTTTTCTCTCTGATTGTCTTGCGCATCGGCTAACCCATTTTCTGTTATGAGAATTGATTTTGAAGGAAATTTTTCCCATATTTTTTTCAAAATCCTATAAAATCCTTTTGGGTAAATTTTCCATCCCATGTCTGTTTTTGGGGCATTTTTTTCTGTTACAAGTTCGAACCATTGCTTGTTATCAAAGCGAAATTTTACTTTATCTCGAGTGTAATAATTAACTCCCATAAAATCCTGTGTGGCTTGAAGCTTTTCGATTTTTTCTTCGACAGAAAACATAAATGGGATATTTAATTTTAGGACTCCTGTTTCGATAGCTTCTATAAAAGACCAATTAAAAGCTTGATCCAATGTATTTGCCGCCCATGTGTCTAGCAAATTCCACGAGTGATTGGGATCAAAAATCCGCAGGTGGTGAGCAAAACCCACTTTGATTTGTCGCTTCACTAGATCTGCAAGACGATGGAGTTCGTGGTAAGCTAGTGCATGAGACTGGAGCAATCCTTTGAGGGGCCGTATAATGCCAGAGATTTCTCTTTTTTCACCAGGTGGAGTGGCTCCTGCAATGTATCCTCCCACTAAATGCACCATGGGTTCATTAAAAGTAATCCAGATTTGTCCAGGAGCGCCCAAGGCTTTGTAAACAAACTGGACATATTTTAAAAACTCAACCGGTGCTTCGCTCCACTCCCAACCGCCCTGTTTTTTGAACCAGCTTGGCAAAGTAAAATGATGTAGTGTAATAATAGGTTCAATCTGGGCTTGAGATAAAATTTGCAATTCTTTCTTATAGTGAGCAATGGCTTCGGAGTCCCAAACGTCTTGGTTGGGCTCTATTTTCGCCCACTCAATAGAAAACCGGTACTGTTTGATATTGAGATTTTTGAGTAGATCGATATCTTCGGCTAAACGGTTCCAGTGGTCGCAAGCTGCTCCTGATTTGTCGCCATTTTTAATTTTTCCAGGGATTTGTTCCCAATCCCACCAGTCACTTTGGGTGTTGTACCCTTCGATTTGATGAGCAGAAGTAGCCACACACCATTTGAAATCCTTTGGAAATAAAACAGGCTCTTGGCTCATCAGGAAAAATAACTCCAACACCCATAGCATGAGAGTTTTATACCGCAAGATGAGTAAAATTGAAAAGCATTTTGCATCGGTTATTTAGTACTGGCCATGTCAGGATTACTTAAGGTTTTGCAAATACTATAGTGCATTCCTTGATTTTAGATATTAGTTGGTAAACTGCTTTTGCGCGATGGGAGATTGTATTTTTTTCTTTGTCTGCCATTTCTGCCAGGGTTTTTTGAAAGCCATGTGGGATGAAAACCGGGTCATAGCCAAAACCGTTGTTTCCGTGGGGAGTTTCTATTATTTCACCATCTAGGGTTTCTTCTGATAGCATCATAATGCCTTCTATGGTTAGTGCGAGAGCACATTTAAAGTTTGCTTTCCATGGTTTATGTTTAGGTTTTAGTTCGTGTAGTAAAAGCTCAATATTGGCCCAATCTTGTTCTTGACGGGAATAAGGGGCATGTCCCATGGGTGGTTTTGCATAGCGAAAAGAATGAACACCAGGCTTACCTGCTAAAGCGTCGACTTCGAGGCCAGAGTCATCACCTAAGGCAACCTGGTGAGAGCACTGGCTAACTAAGCGAGATTTTGCTATAGCATTATCTAAAAAAGTATTATGAGTTTCGACAAAAGAGAGTTTTTCAGTGTTTCTGATAAATTCATGGACAGGGATGATTTCAAACTCTGGATAAGCTTTCCATATGGCTTGAAACTCCTTAAGTTTATGGTTATTGGTAGAAGCCAGTATGATTTTATTTGTGAGTCTCATACTACATATCAATATGGTGTTTTGATGAAGTTGGCAAAGAAATTTAGTATTGAGGTTTTATGTTGTATTTTCAGTCGTTTACTTTAGATGCATTGGCATTGATTCTTAGGCCTCAAAGTCTACCTCAGAGTCTAACTGATGAGAGGCGGGCTCGTATGCGGGCGAGGCAGATTTTTCAGTGGGTTTATCAAAAGGGTGCCGTGAGTTGGGATGAGATGACGGATCTTTCGAAAGATCTACGGTCTTGGCTTAAGGAAAACGTAGCTTTTTACAATATAAATAAAAAAGAATCTAAACAATCTATTGATGGGACCCATAAGTTTTTATGGGAGTTAGAAGATCATAAAACCATAGAAAGTGTAATTATCCCTGCCAATAAAGAAGAGCGTATAACAGCATGTATTTCGACTCAAGTGGGTTGTGCTATGGGTTGCAAGTTTTGTTTGACTGGAGTACAGGGATTGAGCCGCAATCTTAAAACATATGAAATCATAGCACAGGTTTACGAATTGCGTAAAATTGCACAGGTTACTAATATTGTGTTTATGGGTATGGGAGAGCCTTTGCATAATTTAGAAAATCTCATTACTGCGTGTCAGATTTTATTAGATCCGTATAGCTTTGGATTTTCTAAGAGAAAAGTAACTGTTAGTACGAGTGGTATAGTGCCAGCGATTGAAAAGTTGGGTAAACAGATTTCTGTGTCTTTGGCTGTTTCGTTAAATGCTGTGACTGATGAGAAGCGTTCTAAGATCATGCCAGTTAATAAAAAATGGAATTTGGCCTTACTGCTTAAAGCTTGTAAAGATTATTCAAAGTGCAACCGGCGTATTACTTTCGAATATGTTTTGCTTAAGGACTTCAATGATTCATTGGAGGATGCTGCAAGACTAGTGAAACTTGTGCGAGGCATTCCGTGTAAGATTAATTTAATACCTATGAATGAGCATATGGGTTCTGTTTACAAGAGGCCTGCAGAGACAATAATAAGGGCTTTTCAGAAATATTTACTGGATCGGCATATGACAGCTACTGTGAGGATTTCTAAAGGTGTAGAGATTTTAGCAGCTTGCGGGCAATTGTCTTCTGTGTCTCAAAAGACATGTGTAAAATAAAAAAAATATTGTAACTAGTCAGCAGTTTCTATAGTTCAAAGAAACTCTGTGTCAGTGAGCGGTGTCTGTGTCTGTGCCAGATGACAGTGCCGGATAACAGTTTGCCAGTTTGCCAGTTTACCAGACTGCCTGAATGCCAGGCCGGTTTTCAGGTCCTTTGGCACAGTTTATAAAGATGAGCGCCAAGAATAT
>JACQAU010000168.1 GCA_016194835.1 Deltaproteobacteria bacterium | reverse complement strand
TTTTGAAATATTTAAAAAAAGCTAATTAAGGACTTGCGGTTAAAGCACCTTCACAATGCGAAGAGCTACCATAGTGTTTTGCTAAAACATGTGCAATTTGTTCACGGGTTAGTGGATTTGTCCTTCTTGAATGATCAATGGGAATAACTCCCATGCCATGTGTAACAAGGCCTAGCTCAGCTAGTATAGCAGTAGGTAAGTCCATTATTTTATTAAATAAAATGTCTTTTGGTTTACTGGCCCCTATAGCGCTTATAGACATAGCGTAGTTTCCTACTGTCTCATCAGATGTTCCTGGTTTGGGTTTGGTAATAGTGCTTGCAATTAGTGCTATAAAATCTGCCTTTGTTTTTGGGTTATCAGGATTTGCACCAATGTCAATTGGTATAGTAGGAGTTTGGCTGCCTGGTTGTGCTTGAGCACTTCGAGGTAGTTGTACTCCAAGTGGAGAATAGTTTATATCTGCAACATCAAGAGCGTTGGGGAAAAACCCTGACAATGCTGTATTCCAAGTTTTACTTTGTACATCCCAATAACTCAGATCTCCGACATGTTGAACCAAAAGGTTTCCTGTATTTGGATCAATATCTAATAATTTGAGTCCATAGTAAGAATTTGCCATGCCTCCAGGGATTCTACCTAGTATTGGATCAATTGTTCTTGTGCGCCAGTTAATATTTAAAATATATGTATTTAGTATATTAACTGACGCACCAAAGCCTGTTAACACCCAAGCGTGTTCTAGATTTGCTACAAAACTTATTGCTTGCAGTGCACCTCCAAACAAGGAAGCGTCATCAATATTAATATCATTTACTATATCATATATTACACTGGGTGCTTGATTGCTTGGATAATTGATTTTTCTATTAATAAGTAACAAGTGTCTTTTAGTTAAAACTGCCAATTGCCCTGAGGCTAGTTTTTTAATATCAACAATTTCACCAAATTGAGCAGAGAAATCATTAATATTTATTCCAGATTTTTGAAAAACTATTTTTTGTGTTAATAATGGAGTTGGAGTCATGCGCGCTGTTGCAATAATTGTAATTTCATTGTTATTATTATCTATTGCTATTAACATATTGTCGGTTAGTTCATACAACGCGGCTATGCTCTTTATATTCATTACTTTATCAATTGAGCCTGTATGTGGGTTATTTGGGTTTATAAAATATAAATCTTCTGATCGATCTAAAAAAAATATCCCATAACAAGGAGGATCACTTTTGTTATTGTTATTTCTCGCTGTTCCTCCACCTAAAATAACAAATTTTTTAGGTCCAAATACATCAAAACCTCTAATAGTAGCAAAACGCCAAAAATCTCCTTTTGTTATAGTATTACGTGGATCGTGTACCCAGATTGTTAATGTCTCTGCTGTTGTTAAGCCTGCCTGAGTTGATGTATTTGACAAATCAAAAACATAAATTTCAGATGGCAGTGAACTAATTATATTAGGATTGGCTCTTAAGGTATGCAAATTAATAATAATAATAGAAAAAATATAAATGCAATTATAAGCTAATATCCTAATAAATGTCATTACTTGTCACTTTTTATATCTGTATATACATGTCATCTAAATATACCGATAAACATCAAGGCTTTATTAAACAATTCGTTAACACAGAGGCTCTATGGGGTATTACTATTAGTTACTAAATTTGTCAAATTTTAACAGCTGAAAAAAACTTACCAATTACTGGAAATTATTTAACAAAAAACTCTTCGGTAGCTCCCTCGAAAGAAACAGGATCCTCATCTATGCGCACTCTCCAATGGCCAAAATGCTTAATACGATAAATGCCTGGTGTTGTATTAGGTGGAATTTTCCAAAAAACTTTTAAGTTTGTAAGATTGTTGTTATCACTTTCTCTGTCACGATTTATCTCTCTACTAAACCAGACCAACTTTGTTTCTGAATTCCAATCATAAGTCATAGATACCCAGATATTATTTTTAAGAACTTGAATAGCCACATAATTGTCTAAAATGCCTGTACTGTTATTCGGGTTTGCTGAGCGAAAAGTAATTTCGACTGTATTGCCTGTTTCATATTTTTTTTGTGGTTGTTTTAAAACAGTGCCAAATTTTTCCCACGTATTTTTTCCGTCAAGCCAATCTGTCAAAAAATCTTTTAACTCGCTATCTCTGGTTTTTCTTTTCTCATGTATAAAAAGGATATTGTTTTTTGCAATAGAATTTGCCAATTGTTTAAATGTTTGTAGATACGCCTGATGTGTATATGGTCCATAAAGTGTAAATCCACCTTCATATTGCTGTTCTTGATATTCCTCAAATGTAGTTACATATCCAGAATAATCATTTGCAATTGCACTAATAGTAACCGTCTTAACCCCTAATGGCGACAGTTCTTCGAGTAATAGACTTTTTAATCTTCTTCCGGCCATGGTGGTAAATTCACCAGGCACTCCAGCAATTGCTAATGAACCAATAATAAAAAGTTGCATTGGTATTGTCTCTGGCAGTAAATCGGTTTTGTCTTTTGCATTAGAAATAAGAACTAATTTTGGATTTTGACATTCTTCGCCTATGGTTGACCCATGGAGAAGCAGTCTTATAAGTGAGGCAAATGCTTCAAGAGCCGGGAAAATAAAATCACCTTTCTTGATTCCTTCTGAAATTCCCGGAACTCCACTTGGTCCATCCTCTGCTCCGGCAGCAAAAGAATAACCTACGGCAGCTTGGCAAAGTGATCTAGTTTTACCTAAACCAAATTCGGGTGTGAGTAGTAGTTTAGACATATTGACCCAGGCTAGTTTGCAATCTAACCGGGTAGGTTCAAGTTTTTTACTGCTTGTTTCGAAAAGTTCTTTTGCTTTTTGAAACTGTGACATTGCGCTTTTTTCTAGAAGCTGAAAGTCATCAGCATTTATTCTGTTTCCAGAATGAGCATTTATTCTGTTTCCAGAACGATCAGTTTTAAACATAGGCGACACGTCACCTTCGTTTGAATTTATAAAAGCTGCAATAAAAGAATTTGCTTTTAGATATGCATAGCCCATTTCTCTTTCAAAGAGTTCTGATGCCGCACCTTTGCTATCGCCACTTATTAAATGATTTTTATTATTTAAACAAGTGGGATGAACCGCAAACCAATTTATTATACCAATTTCACTTTTTAGCTCAGCATTTTCTTGCTGAAATCTTAAAGTTAAGTTTGTGGTATCTGTGGTTGTTTCAAAAGTTCTTATATCAAGATTAGCATTATAAGCACTTAGTGATCTATTTTGAGATGCGCCATTTAGTTCGCCCTCATTTAAAAATAAATTTCCGGGTTTTCTGCTTAAATATGCCTTATAAATTGCGTTATAAATGTCGACACTTATTACTGCCCAGTTTTTAAAATCAAATCCTTTGGTAGAGAAGTTAAAAAAATCATGAAATGAATAACCACCAGGCGCAGCATGTGTGTGAGTTGCCGAGATCATAACGTTTGCATCTGTAAAAACTCCTGGTAGTTTTTGATTGAGTCTGAATAACACTTCAGTTTTAATCGAATCAAACATTAGGCCCAGGTCAGTGCTTACAATGGCAATTGTTTGATTAGTGTGTGGATTTTCGATAACAAATGCACGAGCCCAAAGGCGTGAGTGGATGCCGTTTGATGTTTGTTTATTCAGTCCATAGGCCATGATGGGGCGGTCCATTACAGTGCCAGTGATATCGTTAATAGCACTGCCGATAAGAAAAGGTTTTAATCCTTGATTATCCAAAAGATCCGCGGCAATGGTATTTTTTTGTATCGACAAGCGGCAAATAGAAAACACACACACGACTAATGTTAACAAGCTTCGAAGATAAATATACATGAACCCCCCCCTTGCCTGTAGTGCAACTAAAATAAGTCCCTTAAGTTGAGGGTGTAGATAACTGTTTAGACAAAGAGTGTCAATAGTGTTTATAAGTGTTTATAAATATTTTTCATGTTGTTGTAGAGAAAGAAATTTGTTAATTATTCTAAATCATCTTAGCGAGGATGGTGGAACTTGGTAGACACGTACGTTTGAGGGGCGTATGGCGAAAGCCGTGGGGGTTCAAATCCCCCTCCTCGCATTATCTAAAAGTATATTAAAGTCTAAGAACAAAGCTTGATCAAATATTGCATATGAAATCACGAGGGGGATTTGAAGCGAACATGCCGGCGTCCAGCGGACGCTGAGTGAGCTGGAAGCGAGATGCCTGGCATAAGGCTATCCCTTACGACGACGCAGAAGAATAGTGTCTCAAAGCTAAGTGCCACAACAACATAACTAGCCCCCAAAACATACTTGTTACAAAAATAATATGAATAATAACTAGAGAATTTAAGCTTTCAAATAATAACTTAGCCGGAAAAGAAGCCATTAGACAAAATGGCAGTATAAAAGTAAATAACTTTCTGATCCAGCCATCATAAATCTGATCAGGTCTCTCCAGCACTCTTACGAAACCCCAAAATACCTCTCTAAATCCAAATACCGAATGTGTCCAAAATACAGGAATAATAAAAAGCATATTCATAGCATGATATAGAAATAGACCATTAATAATAAACACTAAGTACAGAACAATATTAATGGCAGGCAAAGAAACCGGATAATGTGCAAAAGACCAAGTCATTATGCCAATAGTAATAAGCAAATTAATAAAAGAATTTGCAGCAAAATCCCTCAAACTTATAAAGAAAAAAGTAGAAACCGGTCTCAGCATATAATAATCAAGATCACCACGATTTACCAGAATGGGTATGGCCCAAGTATTATTTGAAAATAAAGTCATATTAAGTGCGTCGATTAATAAGTAACCTGATATAAAGATCATCATTTGTGGTTCACTCCAGCCAGCAATTTGTAGAGAATGAATAAAGAGAATTTTATAAAAATAAATATTTACAAAATAATAGACACAATCCATGACAATCCTAAATGTAAAATCAAAGCGAAACTCTAGTGCCCGACTGATTGAAAACCTAACAAAATAAAGGAAAAGCCTTAAATAACGCAACATAAAACTAAATACCAACTCCTGTATATTTTTTAAGCCCCTTAAGCCATACTAGATAGAATAAAAATAAAAAAACCAACTCCCATATAAAAAGACACACTATACCTTCTAATAATAAGGCATGAGATAATTTACCCATTGCAAGTTGAATAGGTATAAACCCAAAATACGGAAAAGGAGTATAAAAAATAATATTTTGAATCCGGTTTGGAAAAAGTGTAAGCGGTATTAGTATGCCTCCAAGCATTGAAGTGCTAAATCTTAACATTACACATAGGCTCCAAATATTATCTGCCCAGAAAGCAGAGAGCTCTATTAACGATAACAACGTAAAATAAACAAATGAAGCTATCAAAGCTAGCACAATAGACTGTATTAATCCCAACAAACTAAGAGAAACGTCCTGAGGTATCTGAAAAAACAGCAAATAACCTCCTAAAGCTATAAAATATTGTACAACCATAAAACTAGATTGTGCTAATTTGATGACATATTTATACAGAAAAAATGAAATAGGATACATCAAATAACAAGAAAGACTTCCATCATAAATTTCAAACGATATTCCATTATCTTTTTCGTTGCCTATAATTACCTTTTCTGTAATAGGAGAGAACAGATAGTATAAAATCATAGCAGAGAAACTATAACCACCAATTTGAGTAACTGCACGATATTGAAATATTGATTTCCAAAGAAAATAGGACACAACTGTAACTGAAAACAATCGCCCTAAAAAATTAACCCAAAAATCCACTCGATATGTAAAGTACTTTCTTAACTCAAGTGTAAATACATTAATGGCCCACATATATTTAGTAGGTAACATATTTAAGTAAGTTTGTTTTTAAAATAATTTTGTAGAACAAGGCTCGCATCCAGCTTTAGTGGGTCCCTTTTCGCGCCATCCAGGCGCTCGTACACCTACAAGTCCATCCTGGGCTTGGCTGTCCACTGGACAGCAGGTCTTCTCGGCCAATCCTGGCCTCGAAGTGTACTCCCAAAAGCCTTGTCTTACAAAATTATTTTAAAAACAACAAATAGTAATATTACTAGAATTTTTATTAGTAGTGTAGCTATGTCAATCCCTGCTGTTGGAGTTTTTCGATTATTACGCCAATTTCTTCTTCTTCAATGTTCATATCAATAACAGGAAAGTTTTTTAGAATTTCAGAAGCTGCCTCTGGAATTTTTCTGCGAGGTACTTTTACTTTTAAAATATGAATTTCTGATGGTATTACCTCGCCAAATGTTGATAAAAACTTAGTGCTTTGCTGCGTATTGGGAAGTTCTGAAGCTAACTTCGCAGTTAGAATTTTATATTGAGAATGCTCTGATAATATTTTTGACAACTGCCCATCATAGACAAACTCACCATTGCGGATGATAATAATCCTGCGGCACAGTTTTTCGATGTCTTCCATATAATGTGAAGTCAGAATCATGGCGGGTTTATGTGCTTTTCTGTAATCTAAAATAAATCTGCGAATAGCATTTTGAGAAGTTAAATCAAGGCCAATCGTAGGTTCATCTAAAAAAACAATTTTAGGCTCATGCAATAGTGCTGCTATTAGTTCCATTTTCATGCGCTCACCTAGACTCAGACGTCGTATTTGAAATTTAAGTTGGTCTTTGACTTGTAGTGTAGACACAAGGTAGTCTAATGTATTGTTAAATTTAGTTTTTGGAATCCTATAAATTTCTTTTAAAAGTAAAAAACAGTCTGCCGCAGGCAAATCCCACCACAGTTGTGCTTTTTGACCCATAATTAAAGCAATTTGCTTTCTAAATTCAGTATGTCTATTCCATGGAGTATAATCTAAAATATTAGCACTGCCAGAAGTGGGGTGAATAATTCCAGCCAAAATTTTTACTAGTGTTGTTTTACCAGCGCCATTTGCACCCACTAAACCAACTATTTCTCCTGCTTTTATTTCAGCAGAAACCTTTTTTAAGGCATGTTTAAGAATCCATTTTCTAAAGAAAAGAGATTTAAAAGAGCCTTTCAGACCCGGTTCTTTTTGATGTAACTTGAATGTTTTAGAAATATCTTGAAACTTTATCACAGAATGCTTTTATCTCAGTATGGGCAAATTGAAAATCACAAAGTTACAATTCGAATCTTAGTCCAAAGAAAATAGATCCGCCTGTAAAAGAAATATTAGAGTCACTACCACTCAAAAATCTATATTCAGCTACTAGATAATTGCGCGCAATCCCCCAATTTAAAAAAAACTCAAATGCACTTTCTGGTTCTAAAATATTGAGCAAAAGCATAAGCCCTAGTATTGGACCTTTAGCAATAATTCTGCCTTTATTTGAATCTGCAAGTGTGTAATTCCACCAATCAATTGTATATCCTACTACTGGTACTATGGGCTGTTGTTTGAAAAAATATGCTTGATATTTTACCTGTCCACCGGTTGACCAAAGTGAGCCCAAGGCTTTTGATGTTATTCCTTGATAAGGAGAAACGGGGTAAAGTTGTAAAGATGGTCCAAGTGATAAAACGCCAAGCTTTTGTATCCACGGTGGTTGAAAATCAATCTGAAAAGCCACGGCACGCACCTTTGCACTTCCTTTATTAGGAATACTTGGACTTGTGCCTAAGGCACTTAGTGAACCTGTAAATTCAAACGCCCACATGGGCCTAATATTTGGATAATAAGGCTCATTTTCTGTGTTAATATGAGGAGCATGACTGACTTGCTCTTCTTCTGAAATAACTTGTATGTCATTTGCCCAAGACGTCTGATTTGTAGCAAACATTAAAAACAAAAAAAACACTTGCGCTCTCATTGAGTATTAGTTTTAACTAAAATTTTATATTTTCCAAGCATTTTCGTATATTAAAACAAAATAACCTGGCCTTATGCATTAATAGGAAGATTTTACACAAAAAAGACAAGCTAAGTTTTTCGTTTTAAAACCGATAAATAAGTATGCTAAAAGACGTGTATAATTCTATGCGTTACAAAAAAATCTTAATCTTTTTTTTTATATCTATATTAACCATTAGCTTTTTACTTTCACATAATTGTTCAAAAATTACAAATAATACCAAGACTGATAGTAAACTTTTAAAAACAGACCTAATTGAATGTATTCTTGCGTTATCTCATTCGGACAGTAAATACGTTGTTCCAGATTCTACACGCCAGACAGGATTTCTTGCATTATTAAACTCAATTTTGGACGCTATTGAAAAAATATTACTAGCTCAAACAATCAAGATTGGTGCAGTATTGAGCAAAATACATTATCAGGATATGGCATTAAACGCATATTTGATACAGAAAGTAAGCACTGGTTTATTTACGCTTGGGATATAACCGGAGACGGTCAATTATATTTATTTTTCAATCCACAGGCAAAAAGAAATATGATAATCGAAGTGCCACATTCAAGAAATTATACTGGATCTAGCGCTGAGGATTATACAGCAAGAGAAGGTGGCAGAATATTTAAGGATCTTGCAGCTCGTGCACTCCTTATCAATGGTGCTACTCGCTGTGCAATTGCTGATCATTCAGATTGTGATGGTACAACTGATCAGTGTGGTGCAGCCGAAGAAAAAAATCGTCGTTCTGATTTGTCACACGAAGTACAAACACTTTTTCAAATTACACATCAGAAATATAATGACCGGTATGCTTCTAGAGTTGTACAGTTACATGGCAAAGCAGAAGGTGAGGCTAGAGCCATTGTTGGAGATGGAACAATAAGCGACTTAAGAGAGTCATCAGTTGCTGTTTTATTTGCACAAGCCCTTGCGGCTTCTTTAGGCGCTAGAGTTGACGCTTGTCAAGACGCTGGAAGTCCTGAAAGACCACTTTGTGGTGAAACAAATGTCCAAGCTCGTTATACAAATAATCCAACTGGAAACGTCTGTACCACTGGAACCAGTTCTTATACTGGTAGATTTTTACATATAGAACAAGATAGACAACTGGGTGATTCACCTACGTGGCAATCAGTAAGCAATGGTATAAAGACCACATGGCCACAGTCATGCGATTTACCTGGAGCAGATAGCGATTGCACTTTGGGTTCTGCACAGTCCGAATCCCAAGTGCTAGAGTGCGCAGTAACCAATTAACTTCCCAAATAAGCTTTTTTCACATCTTCTGATGCTAAAAGCTCTTTGGCGCTACCACGTAGTACAACCCGGCCAGTTTCTAACACTATCCCATGACTAGCTACTTCTAGTGCCTTCAAAGCATTTTGCTCAACTAGTAGTACAGTTTTTCCTGAGCGATTTATTTGTATAATAATTTCAAAAATAGTTTCGATTAATTGCGGAGCCAAGCCAAGACTAGGTTCATCCAAAAGCAAAATTTCTGGCCTTCCCATGAGTGCTCGTCCAATGGATAACATTTGCTGTTCACCACCAGACAAAGTGCCAGCACTTTGGTTTCTCCTCTCCTTTAAGCGAGGAAAGTACTGGTATACTTTTTCTAAATCCACTTTCAAAGTTTGTTTGTCTAACACTGACCATGCGCCAAGGTCTAAGTTTTCTTCGGTTGTTAAATTGAGAAAAATACCTCTCCCTTCGGGAGCATGACAAATCCGTCTTTTTACAATTTCATGCGCGCGTAAAGTCGAAATTATTTCATTTTTCAATAAAACTCTTGCCTAAATACGCCTCAATAACTTTTGGATTATTTTGGATTTCACTTGCCGTACCTTCTGCAATTTTCACTCCATAGTCTAAAACGGCAATCCGTTCGCAAATACCCATCACTAGTTGCATATGATGCTCAATCAGAAAAATAGTCAGTCCAAACTCTTCTCTTACCATACGAATTGTTTGCATAAGCTTTTCTGTTTCACTTGAATTCATACCCGCTGCTGGCTCATCCAAAAGAAGAAGCTTGGCTCCAGTAGCCATTGCTCTGGCAATTTCAAGTCGTCTCTGGTCGCCATACGGGAGATTTTTTGCAAGTTCTGTTTTTCGCTCTTCTAATCCGAAAATTCCCAAAAGCTCTGTAGCTGAAAGATGTTTTGATTCTTCATCTTGCACAAAAGCTTTAGTTCTATAAATCGAACTGATTAAACCATGATATCGCCATTCAGAAGATTGATCTTGTGCAATGCGAACATTATCTAACACACTTAAATCTTTAAAAAGTCTTATATTTTGAAATGTTCTAGCAATACCTGATCTGGTAATTTCCCAAGGTTTCAGACCAATGGTTTCTTTTCCTAAGGCAAATATCTTCCCTTCAGTAGGTCTATAGACCCCGGTTAGCATATTAAAAACTGTTGTTTTTCCTGCACCATTTGGACCAATTAATCCAAAAATCATTCCATTTGTTATTTCTAGATCCAATTTTTGCACGGCTTTTAATCCGCCAAACTGAATAGACAGGTTTTCAAGCTTTAACATCATGCAAGCTCCGCCGCCTCAGTGGTATAAAATGAAAAATTTCTTTCGTACCAAAAAGACCATTAGGCCGTGTGAGCATTAATATTATTAGCATCAAAGAATAAATCACCATTCTGAAATCAATTTGTGTAAATTGTTGCAGTTCCCTTAATGCTTCACGAATTGCGGTTAAAAAAACAGCAGCAATAACTGAACCAGAAATGCTTCCCATACCTCCTAGAACCACCATTATAATAATTTCAAAGCTTTTATTGAAATCAAAACCCTGGGGATTTAAATACAGAAGATAGTGAGCAAAAAGTCCACCTGCTATTCCAGCAAAGAAAGCTCCCAGCGCAAATGCCCTAACTTTAGTTTTTGTGGTATTCACGCCCATTGCTTCTGCTGCTACTTCGTCTTCTCGCACTGACAGAAAAGCCCTCCCGTGAGGAGATTGCATGAGTCTCCAAACAGTAAAAATACTCAAAACGACAAATGTATAAACCCAACCAAAATGAGACAAGGCCGGGATTCCAGGTAGTCCTCTTGCGCCTCCAATAGTTTCGATATTTAAAATAATAACTCGAATAATTTCACCAAATCCAAGCGTAATAATGGCTAAATAGTCCCCTTTTAATCTTAACGAAGGAAGTCCAACAAGATAGCCAGAAACAGCCGCTCCAAGACCACCACAAAACAAAGCACTCAAAAAAAACAATGTTCCATATATAGATTGCGTGTCTATGCCAGGGAATAAATTAAAAACTAACATGGTCAAATAGGCAGATAAATAACCACCAATAGACATAAAACCAGCATGCCCCATCGAGAACTGCCCGGTAAAGCCATTAACCAAATTTAAGCTAACTGCTAAAATAATGTTAATTCCAGCATATATAATGATATCAAAAATATATGGATTTAATCGGTCAGAAACCAACAGATGAAAAGTCCAAAAAATAGCAATCACTACAACCCATTTCCAACATGCTTTTATACCGAAAACTGTAACGTCATTCATTGAGATACTCGTTAAACTTTTTCTATTCTTTCGACTCCAAAAATTCCAGTTGGTTTAAAAATCAAAATTAATATTAATATTCCAAATGCCAAAGCATCACGATATGTTGACGCCCAATAGCCTACTAAAAATTCTTCTGCTAACCCCAGGGTGATTGCGCCTACTGCAGCGCCTGTAACATTTCCGATACCGCCAAGCACAGCTGATACAAAGGCTTTTAGTCCAGGCATTACACCCATTAGAGGTTCGACTTTTGGATAAACCAATCCAACCAGTACTCCGGCAGCACCGGCAAGTGCAGAACCCAGCATAAATGTAGACGAAATAATTTTATCCGTAGCAATGCCCATAAGACTTGCGTACTCATGGCTAAAGCTCACAGCACGCATCGCTCTGCCAAGTCTTGTTTTGAAAATTATAAATTGCAAGACCATCATTAAGATTAATGCTGTAGCTAAAACTATCATTTGCAGTGGATTAATTACAAGTTCACCAATAGACCAATTTACACTTGGCTTATATATTTCTGGAAAAAATTTTGGATCTGCTCCGAAAAGAAGTTGGCCAGAAAACTCTAAAAACAAAGACACTCCTACGGCTGTAATTAGAATATTAATACGAGGAGATTTTCGTAATGGCCTGTATGCAAGTTTTTCGATACAAAACCCTATGGCCGCACAACCAATCATTGCACAACCCAGTGCAATAAATAGGGAGCCTAAAGAAGGATTGCGATCAAGGGCAAAATACCTGCTTGAATACATCCCTATAAAGGCTCCCAACATAAATACATCGCCATGGGCAAAATTAATAAGCTGTAAAATACCAAACACCATTGTGTAACCTAAAGCTATGAGAGCATAAATGCTTCCAAGTGATAGGCCATTGATGATGTGTTGAGTAAATTCTAGCATTTTTAATTATGGATGAATTGTAGTTTGGTACTTAAATCCATCATTTGTAATTTTTAAAATAACAGCAGATTTTACTGCGTTTCTGCTTTTATCCAGTGTAATTTTGCCGGTTACTCCCGCAAAATCTTTTGTCATTGCAAGTGAATCTCGCAGATCTGGACCATTTAGACTCTTTGCCCGGGTCATTGCTAGAGTTAAAACTTTTGCAGCGTCATAACCCATAGCAGCAAGTCCGTCTGGCACAGATCCGTAAACTTCTTTATAGTTTTTAATAAACTCAACAACTTGAGGTGATTTGTCTTCTTCAGAGTAGTGATTAGAAAAATATGAATTTTCGATTGCTGAGCCTCCAATTTCCTTAAGTTTTGGCGAATCCCAACCGTCACCACCTAAAAGAGGAACTTTGATCCCCAGTTCTCTGGCTTGGCGAGCAATAAGACCCACCTCAGTGTAGTAACCCGGAATAAAAATAGCTTCTGGATTTTTGGCACGTATTGCTGTTAGCTGGGATTTGAAATCAATATCTCCAGCGCTATAGCTTTGGTCCACTAAAACCGTTCCACCATTTTTTTTGAAGGTGTCTGTAAAGAAATTTGCTAAGCCTACGCTATAGTCATTTTTAACGTCTCTTAAGATTGCTACTTTCTTTGCTTTCAAGGTATCAAGCGCAAATTTTGCCATCACGTGTCCTTGAAAAGGATCGATAAAACAGACCCGAAAAATATAATCTCCTAGCTGAGTGACTTTAGGGTTTGTAGATGATGGCGAGAGCATTGTAACTTTGTATCGCTGTGCGATCGGAGCCATAGCAAGGCTTCTGGAGCTAGCTACTTCTCCTAATACAGCAGTAACTTTGGTTTGAGTAATGAGTTTCTTTACCGCTAAAGCAGCTTCTTCTGGCTTGCCTTGGTCATCCAAAGTAAGCAGCTTCAGCATTCTACCGTTTACGCCTCCTTTTTTATTCACCTCACGAAACGCAAGGTCAATACCGTTATGAGTAGAAGTGCCAAACGTTGCTTCGTTGCCGGTTAGAGAGCCGACTTCGCCAACTAAGATTTCGTTTGAGTCACTATAGCTAATAACGCTTAGGGACAATATAGCAGTTGCTAAAAACAAATTTAAAATCTTCATAATTTACCCCCTTTAGGTTGAAGTTTAAAAACTCTAATAGTAATATTCTGTTTTATGGCAGACTGTCAACAAAAGCCTTTAAAAAATACAACAAATTTTTCTTATGCTTTAAAGAGCTTTTTGGGCTACTTGGAGGGGACTGCTAAGTCTATACACACTGTAAACGGCTATAAAAGTGATTTGGAGACTTTCAAAAAATTTTTACAGAAAGGTTTACAAAATAAATCCACCTCTTTGCGCAGTTTAACATTGAAAGATTTAGTTCAATACCATGCCTACTTAAAAAAAATTGGGCAAAAAACAAATACGAGGCGAAGAAGAGTGTTAACTGTAAGAAAATTGCTCAGATATTTAAATAAGAGAAAAAAATTTCCATTGGACATAAGCTATAAGATTCCAGCCCCCTATAAGATAGAAAGGATTCCTTATACGATTTCTTTAGATGAATTTATTGAGAAAATAAAACAAATTTCCACACCGAGTACAATAACAATGCGAAATCGTGCTCTATTGTGGTTACTTGCAGAAACAGGGTGCCTGGTTAGTGAGATTTCTTTGTTAAAATTTGAACACTTTAGAGAGTGTGTTATCCATTTAAGGTGTTTGCTGGTATCAAATCCAGTTTCTAAACCACATAAGACTGTAAAAATGATGTGTTGAGATTTTATAAGCAGATAGAACAGGGAAAAAATAAATAAACATACCAAGTGCAATGGCTAAATAAACAGTCAAGCCATATTTGGTCCATTTTGCATTTATGTGTTTTAGTTCATGATAAAGAAACACTAAAGCCAGACTTAATATCATGCCTGCCGGATAGTAGTAATAATAAAACATGATTTTTCTTGGGATTATGGCCCAAGAAAAAAAGAAAATAACATAAAAAGCTACAATAAAAAAAGCCTCACGTGAGCGTTTTTCGACTACATCCCATATGCAACTTAACATAGCCCAAACACCACCCCACATTATGATGGGATTTCCAAGTAAAATAACTCCACGAACAAACTCGTTTTTTGTCCCTGAGTTTTCATATGCATACCAAATAGGACGTGTCATCCATGGCCACGTAATCCAATTGCTCATATAAGGGTGATCGCTAACAACACGCATTTGTCCATCCCACATTGCCCATTGCATTTTAAATAAAATATCCCAGAGTGTATATGCAGGTGTCCTGTGAATAAAGAAAAATGGAATAAAAGTAATGTAGTATACAACAACTGGTATAATAATAAAACATAAAAAAACATCTAAAAACCTTAATTCTTGCCAGAGAGTAGGATATCGCCGTATTTGCTTTATGTGTTTTATTCCCCTATGTTTGCTTCTAAAAGCCACTCCCATCAGGAAAAGGCACCCGAACCAAGCTGTAAATGACGTCCACTTACACGCCATGGCTAAACCAAACATTATACCAGCACAACAGAGGTATTTAATAAGCTGATTTCGGTTTAAAGAAGAATCCCACGCAAAACAAAACCAAGCTAATCCCCAAACCAAAAAAGCCATCATAAAAGTATCTAGCATAGCCACTCTTGCCTGCACATAAAGAAGCTGATTAAGCAAAGATAAAATTACAACTAAGAGAGCAGATTTTTCATTTCTAAAAAGTGCTAATCCCAGCAAGAACATACCGACTGCAGTGAGTGCACCAAAAACAGTACTCATAAATCGCCAACCAATAGGGCGATCACCACAAATACCAATGCTAGCAGCTATGATGAGTTTACCCAGTGGAGGGTGCTCGAAATTTCTATTTTCTTGTAAGGCCAAAAACTGTTTTGCAGAAGGAAC
>JACQAU010000167.1 GCA_016194835.1 Deltaproteobacteria bacterium | reverse complement strand
TCAATCGAAAAACGCTCAACATAGGCCGGGCTATGCCTCGCATTTTTCTCAATCGGCTCATCCAAATCTGCACCAAAAGTCTTCACGCCGATTGTCTAGTTTATTCATGGACAGACCCTAAATAATTCAGAAGATCAATCTTTGTAATAATAGCTAAAAGTTCACCGGACTTTGCTGGATTGTGAACCAGCGGTACTTTTCCTTGGGTAATTAATTTTGAAATTTTCTCTATAGAATCATCAGGTGTAACAAATTCAACTGAAGCATCTATGAGTGATTCTATTATGTCATTAGATTTTACTTTTCCTGTGTATAATGCATTTAAAAGACTTGTTTCAGTTACAATGCCTTTGATCCACTGGGCATCATCGGTAACGGGGAGTTGACTGATACCTTTATTGCTTAATAACTCAATTACAAAAGACACTTTGTCTGTTTGCTTAGTCATAAAAATAGGTGTCTCACCTTTAATTGAATGTGGGTGAACCAAATGTAATAAATCAATTACTTTTCCTAAAGATACACTATCTAACAGTCCGGCTTCTCTCATCCAGTCATCATCAAATGCTTTTGACAAGTAACGATTTCCACTATCAGGGAAAATTACTAAGATTTTTTTGTCATAAATATTTTTCCCTTGTGTCTTGGCCCACTTGATTGCTCCAATTAAAGCACTACCGCTAGATACTCCGCAGTAAATGCCTTCTTTTGTGAGTAAATCACGGGTGAGCAAAAAAGATTCCTTGTCTTCGATTTGAACAACGTCGTCAATGATTGAAAGATCAAAATTTCCTGGAATAAAGTCTTCACCAATGCCTTCGATTTTATATGTCTTGGGAGCTGTTTTTATTTTTCCAGTCTTAAAGTATTCATAAATAATTGATCCTACTGGATCAACAGCAACCATTTTTACTGAAGTTTTTTTTTCTTTAACGTATCTTCCAATTCCACACATCGTACCACCTGTACCAAGCCCTCCTACTATGACATCTACATCAGGCATTTGACGTAAAATTTCCGGTCCTGTGGTTTTATAATGGCACTCACGATTTGCAAGGTTGTCATATTGATTAATGTAAAAAGAATTTGGAGTTTCTCGTGCAAGCTGACGAGCAACTTGATAGTAACTCCTTGGATCGTCAGGAGCAACAGCGGTTGGTGTGACAACAACTCTAGCCCCAAAGGCTCTTAAGTTCTTGATTTTTTCAAGTGACATTTTATCTGGCAAAACAAAAATGCATTTGTATCCCTTTATCGCAGCAGTTACAGCCAGACCAATACCTGTGTTACCACTTGTAGCCTCGACTATAGTTCCACCAGGCTTGATAACTCCCTTCTTTTCTGCATCTTCGATTAACCAGTACCCAATGCGATCTTTTACAGAACCGCCTGGATTCATAAATTCGAGCTTGGCATAAAAATTAGACAAACCCATTGGAATAACACGATTAAGCCTGGTAATTGGTGTGTTTCCTATCATTTGAATAACATTTTCATGAATCATATATATGAATTCCTTTTAAAGACTTTTTAACCTTGAATGCGATGTTGTGCAAGTTCCATTCCTGCAGCTAGAGCTGAAATTTTAGCAATAGAGCCATATACTAGCTCTAAAACTGGGAGCTTGTCTTGGATCTTCTCTTGGGGTTTCTCTTGGATTTTCTCTTGGACCTTCTCTAATAACTCTTGATCTCCTATTTGTGGAAGCGTTTTTAAGTCAGATACGCAAAGTTTTTTTAGCACCATGCCTTGTGAATTCAAATTTTCCTCAGCATTCTTCTTGTCGTGTGTTCTTAAAAACCCCCCAATAAGCTCACACCCAACTAGATAGATAACAGGTTCTGAATAAACATTGTGCATGATGGTCGAAGTTGGAATTCCCTCCTGTACGATAACGCTTTGTATTGGGAGATGATTTTTTCCTACACTCATTTTATTTTTTGTTCGTCTATTTAAGTTTTTTAACTCTTCTTCAGAATGAACTACCATCATTCCCATACCATAGGTGCCTCGATTGTTTTTGACATAAACAAATGGTTTTTGCTTAATTTGATGTTGTTGATAAGAGAGATCTAGATATTTAAGTATTTTCTTTGTTGTATATTCAACTTTTTCAAGTCCTTGGTCTTCATTAAAATACACCGGGCTAACTTCCTCTGTTTCAATTTTAATTAGCCATGGATCAATTTCAATGAGTGCAGCAAATTCAGTGGCAAGCTGGTTGTAATAATGAAAGTGCTCGCTTTTCTTTCGTGTATGCCAGCCCAAAGTATGACTTGGTAAAATAGGTTGCTTAATAGAGTCTAAAATTTTTGGATATCCGCTAGAAAAGTCATTATTTAACAAAATAGCATCCGGTGTAAAATCTCCAGCAGATAAAATACCATCTTTTACTTGAATGGGACTGGCTTTTAGTTTTTTCCCTGAATGTGATGTCAAGACTATTTCATCTGGCTTTCGTGCTTGATGTTTTTCGACAATGTTTTCTTGATCTTGAAAATCCGGCGTATAATACCACCCCACTTCAACAATAAACCCAGAACGTGTTAAAAGCTGTATTAGGTAATAAATATTTTCAATATAAAGCTGATTTAAAGTATGAGCTTCAGGTAAAATTAATATTCTTTTTGGGATTTCAAGTCCTTTTTCCAACACAAAGGACTTGATTTGGGAGCTAAATATTTGAGGTGCGTTTCTTAAATCCTCAGGACACAGGTTGTTAAATCCTCCGGGATACAAATTGCAATCAACAGGTGCAATTTTATATTCTGAGTCTCTCAGATCTACTGAGCAATACAGTGGTGGTGGAAATTTTTTAATGTACTCAGAATACCACTGGCAAATCTTGTTCTGATTGCTTTGAATTTTACTTGCCAGTTCTGTTTTTAAGGTGGTCGAGTGCATAGTAGAAATTTAACTCCCTACTTTTTTTATCACATCTTCTATGTGAACTTTCATGGTTGGAGGGATCTGGTCTTTTAAAGACGTAAGCAATTGTCGTGCTTTTTCTTGTTGGAGTTTACAGTCTTGAGTTAAGACTTCTATTAACTCCTTTTGATATTGGTTGATTTGTTTTTTTGTGTATTTACCTGTTGGCAATGCTGCTGGTGGATGCATACAGATTTTTGAATAATTTTGAAAAGACGCAGTCATTTGTGCAGTTGACAAAAGGGCTAGTTTTTTTTCGTTTTCTTGTAATACACCTAAGTAAAGTATCAATGACTCTAAAAGACACGTGCCCCGTCTTTCTATTTGAGAGCGTGTTTGGCTTTCGTTTAGTTTTGTAAAATGGTAATTTCCTAGTTTTTCACATTTTTTTACTTTTAGCTGAAGCTCCACCCAAGCTGCCTTGCCCTTTAAAAGGCTTTGATTTTCTTGTAGTTCTGTCTGTGCCTGTTCCAATGTCAGTGTCGCCTCATAATCATGATTTAGGTTTGTTTGTGCTTGAGCTTTATGGATGAGTGCTAATATCCAAAATTCTGATGGAAATGTATTTTTTTTATGAAGCTGGATTATTTCTTGGGCGGCCAAATAAGCTTCATGAAATTTTTTAACTTCTAAATAAGCTTCTGATAACAAAAGTTTCCCTTGAATACCTAATTCGGTTTTTCCCGTGGCTTCACAAAAGTACTTTAGTGGCGTAAGAGCTTTGGTGGGATTATTGGTCTTTAGGTAGGCCTGTCCCAGATAAAAATGAGCTTTTAAGTAATTTGGTGAAGATGGATAGCGATGAATTATCCTTTCAAATAAACGGATAGCGTCATTGTAGTTGCCAACCTCAAAAGATTTGGTTGCGTCCTCCCAAAGCAGGGCTTTTTCGGATTCTGATGTGGGACCAATGCTTGATTTCAACGTTTGGTTTGCTAGAGTGACTTGAACAAACGCAAGTACCGCAAGTACCGCAAGTACAATGATAAAAAGCTTACTTAAGCGCCAAAGCGACATGGTATAAATCCTCAAGTGAGTGAACATCTCTAGCCAATTCTGGAACTATAATTATTGATTTTGGTTGGAGTTTTTTCTGTATTTCTAAAAGCATTGTTTTTTCTTTGTTTTGTAGCATTCGTATGATCTCTAAAGATTTTTCTAAGGATCCTCCAGTCACTAAGAGATAACTTAATGATCGGTTTAAGGCAATACCATCCCAACTAAATCTATGTTGTTGTAATGATTGAACAAAATGCTCTAATTCGAGAGTATTTTGAGCTCCAGGAGATGTAACTAAAAAGAAAGTGGTTTTTTCAGACCTTAAGAGTTCCAATATATTTTTTAGATTGGTTTGAAATTCGGCTCGTATTTGAAAAATAGAGGAGGCAAAATCAAAAAGAT
>JACQAU010000182.1 GCA_016194835.1 Deltaproteobacteria bacterium | reverse complement strand
CTGGATGAGAGGTTGTTCTTTGCCTTAAGAACTCTTCTAGCTTTGAAAGTAAGTAATGCGACGCTTTGGTTTTTTCATTAAAACTTAAATCAGAAAGTTCAATGCCAGAGAAATGACCTATTTTATTTAATGGTAAAAATGCATGCTCTACGCTTTCATTTAATTCTCTTAAATCTTGTGGTTCAAGATAAGTGCCTGATTCATTTCTTATCATTCTTCTAAAGCTGCGATTATGATCAATAAAAAGAGCTGCGAGTGGAGTGTTTTTGGTATCTTTAAGCATTCTTCTAATTACAAGACCTGTAAAAAAGCTTTTTCCTGATCCACTTGCTCCTACAACAACCCAGTGTAAAGCTTCTAGTCTCTTATCAGCTGGTGAAAAGTACAGGGGCTTTCCTCTTAGTGTGGTTAAAATGGCGCTACCTTCTTCTTTTGGGTCTAAAAACTGAGGTATTAGATCACTTGCACTAACTGCTCTTACAAAGTGTGACCTATGAAACTTGTGTCTTAATCCAAAAATAGAAGAAAGAGAAAGTTCATGGATCTTTTCTTTTTCTAAACAAAAAAATGAAGGATCTATATTATTTAATTTGGCATTAGAGTTTTTTTGAGATTTTTTTTGATCTAATTCATAAGATGACTCATTAGATAATTCATTACCAGACTCATAAGATGACTCATAAAATAATATGACTAAGGATAATTCAACTATGCACTCATCGCCACTAGACAAACCCGTTAAGACTTTGCTTGCTTCGTTAAAAGTAACTTCAGCGTCAATATTTGAAACTCTTGAAGAGTCTCTAGAATTTCTTTTTCTTGAAGTTTCAATACGGGATTTTATTTCAAATGGGTCACAACCTCTCATTGAGACAATGACTTTAAATTCTGCTGCATCTTGATTTAAACAAGAAGAAAGAATGTTAGAAAGAATATTTGAAATCCAAACCGGATCAGTTGTAACAGGAAGTCTGTAAAGTGAATAAATAAACTTTGGATTTGATTCTAAGAAATTGCCTGTAATTTTTTTAAAATCAAGTTTAGTTTTATATTTGATATTAGATTTTTTTTGAGATTTTTCTTTAGTTAAATAACTTTCAGAAATTTGAGAAAATTTTAATCCAGGAACCGTCTTACATTCAAAAAGTTTAGTTCCATGTCGTGAAACATCACATAGTAAGCAGAAACTCTCTTTTGGTTTTAATGCTAAAATTCTTTCTAAAACAATTTCTTTTGCTCTAATAAAATCTATCTCACCCAGAGTGTCTTTGGAGAGGGTTTCTATTTCTTCTGATGGATAAAATTGAATGAGTGGAGCAGGTGGTACTGTAAGAGAAATGTTTTGATTCGTATTTGAAGTATTTTTTAGTGTGTTCTTTTTTTTGGTTTTTTTTATGTTTTGTAAAAGTAAAAACTTTTCTATCGGGAAAGCTAGCTCCTCTTCCCAGCCAGGTTTAGAAAATCTGTGGAAAATTCTTAACACTACATACCCAATAGCACCTATGGCAATTGCACTAATATTGCCATAGGTACCATTACCAAAAAGCTCAATTGTAATGACAACAAATGCCAAAGCAACTAGCCCTAAAAGCGGAACACCAAACACAGTAGGTTTTCTCAATAAATTTCTTGCAGTTGGTTCTATGAAATTTCTCATTTGTATACTATCTCACTTGGCTTTTGATATAGGACCAAACACTGTTGATCCCGATTAGACAGGCAATTGCGACCACTACTCTAATAGTTTCTTGCCTTGCCTCAGGAGCTCCTTGAATATGCCCAAAGATGTTTTTTCCAAGATAACCAAGTGCGAATATAGGTAGGATCTTGCCTATTAATGCATTTACCAGATTTTGCAGTGTGCCTTCAAAATCTCCTGCTAGTGCGTGAGTTGGTAAGGCAGATAGTGTTATCGCGCTTAAGCTAAAATTTTTTAAATTTAAATTTTTATAAAACCAAAAGGTTTTCCCCATATATCCCCTTAAGATCATTAAGGTCAGCTAAAATTGAACACAAAGAACAGCTAAAAATATGCTTCGTTTTTTAATGAAAGCTCACACTTGCCAAACGACCTAAGAGAGGATATAAAATAAGCCGCTATATAATTTGGCTCATATCTCCCTCTTGTAAGAGGTTTAGCAGGTGTGAGCCTTTTTTATTAGCTG
>JACQAU010000181.1 GCA_016194835.1 Deltaproteobacteria bacterium | reverse complement strand
TTCTAGTGCTTGGCTTGTGGTTGCCATGAGCCGCACATTTAGCACCATGGGCATTGAATTGTGTTGAGGATGAGGGATGGCTTTAGTTTCTAGTAAACGAGAAAGAATTTTTTGTTCAGCAAGTGGCCATTCTCCAATTTCAGGTAGTAAAAATGTACCACTGTGAGCGGCTGGAATTTGTTTGCTAAGTGGAATATCCTTTTTCGCAATTATATATGGCAAGGTTGAGCGTTGGCTATTGTTATGAATCCACTGAGCTAGTGCGCTTTTTCCTGATCCGTTTGGTCCATAAACAAGTACTGGTGCAGAATCCGCCTGAGAAGCCAGGAAAACTAACCTTCTTTGATATTGTGGAATAAATTGTACTATTTCCATGCCTCACCCCTGAAACTTGTTGTTTCTTAACTCGAACTAGCCCCTTGCGTCAAGTTTGTCAATTAACATTTACCGCGCGCTGCAATATTTATCAGCAAACAAAACATATGTATAAACAACCGATAATTTCAGTATTATATTAAATGTTATTCATTTATTGTTATAAAAAATATCATAACTTGAGATTTTTCATTGCCGCAAAGCGTTGTTTAGGTGTATAGACTCTTTCTAATGGATCTATTAATGGCTCAAGCAGAAAAATCGCACATAAAAGAAAAACCTAAGCCTAAGCCTAAGTATGACAGTTGGGGTACTTTTCTAAGAATTAATAGAGAAAAACTTTATCGTTCTGCACGTGATTTTTGTAATAAAATTAATTTAGGAATTAGCTATCCACAATATTCACGTTATGAAGCAGGAGAACAACTACCAAATTTAAATCAAGCGCTTTTTTTGTGCCAAAACTTGGATATCCAGTATTTAGAGGGATTTTTTCAGTGGAGTTTATCACAAATCTCTGATGCTAAAATGAAAGAGGATATTTCAAAGCAGCTTGTACAGCTTCAATCAAACAATAATGAGAAATCAAATGGTTTAGATACTGATTCCGCACTTTCTAGTGATTCTTTATATTCAACTACTATTTTAAAAACAAAAAAAGAATCCTTTTTAATGGACAATGTATTTGTATTTAATCGCAGTCATCGAGAGTTGTTTGAGGTGGATCCGTACTATAGAGATATTTTTACTTATGTAAATTCCTTTGGTCCTGATCTGATTTCTATTAACGAGGTAGCCATGGCACATGGGCTGCCCATTGAAAGAACTAAAAAAATGCTCGACGATCTTGTTAAACTTGGAGTCATGGAAAGAAAAGATAGTCAGTATAAGGCATTAAAAAGAGTGCTTTATTTTCCAGATGACGAAGATTTTTTTATGCTCCGCAATAAAACTTTTTTGCATAACGTGCATGCCATATTTAATAAAATTAAATATCAAGATTTAGCCGCTAGACAAGGCTATAGAACTGTCGTTACTAGAAAGTTAGATCTAGATCAAATTGGGAAACTATTTTCTCTCATAGATGAACTTATTTTGAGGGCAGCAGATTTCCCAGAAACAAAAAATGAAGAAAAAATGTTCTCGCTTTGCGTTCTTTTGGGCGAAAGATTTACACGTCCTAAGCTTAGGCCTTGACCAGCTCACTCTTTGAACCTATAAATACATAAGTTCATCTTAAATATTAATGTGGAGAGTCTTTTATGAAAAAATTTGTTCTTTTATTAATTTTACTTATAACCCAAATTTCTTTTGCCGGAATTAAATTAGGGATCGTCTTAGATAAAGGGGGCAAAGATGATAAATCCTTTAATGCCTCAGCATTTAAAGGCGCAATGCTCGCTCAAGATAGATTGCGGTTTGAGGTCAAAGATGTAGAGGCAAAAGATGATAATTCTTATGAAGAGCTGTTAAAGTGGTTTGCTTCTAAAGACTACGATTTGATTATTGGAGTAGGTATAGCACAAGCGCAAGCTATAAAAAAAGTTGCAGCACAGTTTCCAAAATCTAAATTTGCTATTGTCGATGCAGAAGTAAAAGCTCCAAATGTGCGCTCTCTACTTTTTAACGAACATGAGGGCGCTTATTTGGTTGGAGCCATAGCTGGTTTAACTACAAAAACCAGCGTAAGCGATGCATGGAATAACCCACCAAAAGCAAAAGAATTGGCGCTTGTACAATATGGTAAAGGGGTAGATATTATTTTTACAGCCGCTGGAGCGTCAGGTCTTGGTGTTTTTGATGCAGCTGAAGAGAAAACTAAATTTGCTATTGGAGTTGATTCAAACCAAAATGGGATTAAACCTGGACGTATACTGACTAGTATGCTCAAAAGAGTAGATACTGCAATTTTTTTAACTTGTAGTGATTTGGCCGGGGGCGTGTTTATACCGGGGATTACTTATTATGGGTTATCGACCGGGGCTATAGAGTTTGCAAGAGATGAAAATAATGCAAAAATTTTAACTCCAGCAGTAATTAAGCAAGTTGATAAAATAAAAGATGATATTTTGCATAAAAAAATTACAGTTCCGGATTATTATAAAAAAAAGTAAATAATGCTTTTCAAATGTGAAAGCCAAGGTTTTAATGGGCGAACAAACTCTTGCAGTTGAGTTCCGAAACATTACGAAAACTTTTGAGCATGTAATAGCTAACTCAAAAGTAAACTTTAAAGTTCAAAGGGGAACTATTCACGGAATTATAGGCGAAAACGGGGCCGGAAAATCTACAGCTATGAATATTCTTTTCGGCATGTATCCACCAGATGACGGTGCAGATGATGGTGCCGATAGAGGTGTTGATAGTGTTGATAGTGATGCTAGCGAGATAAAAATTTATAATAACCCTGTTAAGTGGAATTCTCCACTTGATGCTATTGCGCACGGGATTGGCATGGTCCATCAACACTTTATGTTGGCCAACACCGAAAATGCAGTAAACAATGTTATTCTTGGCGAAGAACCAGTTTTTTATGCATTAAGAAAGCTACCAAGTTTTTTTAGACTTATACAAACTAAAAAGGCAGTCCAAAAGTTAAAGACACTAGCTAAAGTATTTGACTTTGAAATTGATTGGGAAACCTCGATCGAGGATCTGCCTGTAGGAGTGCAACAGCGAATTGAAATTTTAAAGCTTCTGTATAGGAATGCAGAAATTTTAATTTTAGATGAACCTACGGCAGTGCTAAATCCGGTAGAGATTGAAGCACTTTTTGTGAATTTAAAAAAACTCAAAGAACAGGGCAAAACAGTACTAATTATTACCCATAAGCTCAATGAAATTATGGCCTGTACAGACGAAGTTACAGTGTTTAGACATGGAAAGGTAGTATGTAGTCTTAAAACAAAAGACACAAATATCGAAGCACTTGCTGAATTAATGGTAGGACGAAAAATTTCATTGCAAGTGAGCGTTCCTCCACGAAAAGAGTTGTCAAAAGCACCGATTTTAGAAATTAATAACTTAGTGCTATATGCACATAAAAAAGAAAAGAAGAAATTAGATCACATTAGTTTTTCAGTATTAAAAGGTGAAATTGTTGGCATAGCGGGAGTAGAAGGTCATGGTCAATCTGAACTAGCGCAGATTTTGTTGTGTCCTAATGCTAAAGAATTTGCAATTAAAGGTAATATTAATATATTTGGCAAAAATATTCTTTCCTTAAAAACAAATCAAATTAGAGAACTAGGAGTTAGCTTTATACCGGAAAACAGACAGGTTCAAGCGTTGCTCTTAGATGCAGCGTTGCAAGAAAATTTTTTACTAGGCAACCATGATAAAAGAGAATTACAGTTTTATAACCTTCTTTCCTTGAAAAAAATTAAAGAAAAACTTCTTAGCATTGTACGCGATTATGATATTCGTCCTGGAAATACAAATAGTTTAGCAAGACAACTTTCAGGTGGAAATCAACAAAAACTTGTGATCGCAAGAGAGTGTTATAGTCAACCCAAACTCTTGATTGCAAGCCAACCTACACGGGGTGTTGATATTGGTGCTATTCAGTTTATTCATGAAAAAATAATTCAAGTACGAGATGACGGGGCAGGTGTCTTATTGATTTCTTCAGAGCTTGAAGAGATTCTTGCTTTGAGTGATCGAATACTAGTAATCTATGCGGGAAAAATCGTAGCGGAATTTAATAGAGGAGATCCTAGCCTTTCGCGCATTGGGTATTATATGTGCGGAGCAAGTGAAAGAGAAAATGTTCATTAAAAAAATACTTATAATGATACAGCCAGTATTGGCTATTTGTATGGGATTGTTTCTTGGTCTAATGATTGCATATGGCTTGGGAGAAAATCCCTGGTCTGTACTAAAAATATTAGTCAATGGCGCTTTTGGTTCAGCGCATGACTTGGCGAGTACTTTGTTTTACACAACACCGCTTATTTTTACTGGTCTTTCTGTCACGGTTGCTTTTCAGTGCGGGCTGTTTAATATAGGAGCAGAAGGGCAACTGCTCTCGGGTGCATTTGCAGCCACTACTGTGGGGATTTTATTTTCAAATTTGGGTTCTCCATTAGCCCCATTTGTCGCGATTTGTGCTTCTTTTATTGGAGGAGCTTTGTGGGGTTTTTTTGCAGGTTATTTGAAAGCTAAGCGCGGAAGTCATGAAGTTATTAATACAATAATGCTCAATTTTATTGCGATCGGTATTACAAGCTGGCTAACCCTTTATGTTTTCCCAAACAGAGGAACACAAAATCCAGAAACACAGGAAATAGCGGCACAGTTTCATGTTCCATCTTTATTTTTAGCAGAGCATGCGACAGTTAATTTTTCATTTTTTTTAGCACTCTTGGTAGCTGTTTTGACTTGGTTTTTTCTTTGGAAAACTGTTTTAGGTTATAAGCTCAGAGCTACAGGACAAAACATCACAGCAGCTAGACTTTCTGGTATTTCGGTTAATCGGATGCAAATTCTTGCCATGGTACTAGCGGGCGGAATCGCAGGCTTAGTAGGTGTTGCCGAAATTTTAGGACAATCTGGCAAATTCAGAATTGGTTTTTCTCCTGAATATGGATTTATGGGGATTGCAGTTTCTCTTTTGGGGCGCAATAAACCATTAGGTGTAGTTTTGTCGGCGTTACTTTTCGGTGCGCTTCATAAGGGGACTATGAATTTGGATTTAGAAACAAAAAACATCACTAGAGATTTATCTCTGGTGTTTGAGG
>JACQAU010000180.1 GCA_016194835.1 Deltaproteobacteria bacterium | reverse complement strand
TTGACTCAATATAGCCACTCCAAGAACCTGTTTCATTTGTTCCATATTGTCCAGAAATGTCTTGAAGTTTTTTTACCTCATCATGTGCTGACTGAAGTAATTGCAATAAATCTGCTTTTTCGACAAGATCTTTTTTATACTTTCTCACGCCCAAAACAGAACTTACGCTAAAAAATAAAAGTAAAAACGAGCAAATTACAATGATTCCTATTTTAATTTGAGTTTTATTTCTTATGTCTAGCTCGTCCCATTTGCCACGGAGCTGTTGAAACCAAGCTTGATCGTTTATTTTTTCAGAAATTTTACTTATCCACTGACCGAGTCTAGAATTATTTTCCATAAGCCTCCTCCTTGGGTTTGCCTGAAAAAGTAATTTTCCATTTTTTTAAAGCGTCATTCTTATTTGTTATTTCCTGAAGTTCTGATTTTTTTAAATCAGCTATTTTTGAATTCAAAATAACATTAAGTTTATCAGCAGTTTGTGGCTGTACAAGCAAAAATGACATCTCTACGTTGTCTACAGAGGAACCCACATTAAATTGCATCATATCAACTACAACGTCTTTGGGAATTGTTTGTGAAATCTCGTTTAAAAATAAAAGCGGTGAACGCTGATTAGGCGCATAAACAATTGTCAACTCTTTTGTTTTAGTAAGTTCCTTTTTAATAGTGTCTCTCAGAGTTTTTGGGCTTGACATATAAGTTCTAACAGCACTGTTTGAAATCTGTCCAAAAAAACTGCGTACACTTTTCTCAAGCTGTAATTCAGACGATTTTAGTCGTGACTTATAAACTTGATTTTGAATAATAGCACTCAACATAAGACAAATGAAAATGGCACCAACTGCTTTCAGTGGCCTTTTTAAATTTTCATAACTAATTTCCCTAGATTTTATTTCTTTAGCTAATTCTCCTTTTCTCAAGTTAATAGTTTTTGAGCGTTCCGCTCCAATCAAACTAATAGCCAGAGCAGATGCTAACAAAAACGAAGCTTCTGTGTCTTCAGAGTAACTGACACCTGATGCAGCCAATTGACTCATACCTTTTAAAGACTGTGTTGGTATTTGTAATTCTTCTTCTAAAAAGCCTAAAAGACCTGGCAGTAATGATGATCCTCCTGTTAAAAAAATTTGGCTTAAATGCTCGTGTGCAATGCTTTTACAGATTAGTTTTGCTTGTTTGATTTCTGAAACTAATACTTCTAATGGTTGTAGTAGAGTATCTGAAAATTCAATCTGTTCAGCAATTGCCTGTGCACGTTGTGAAGATGGCAAAATAAAACCATGCTCTTTCTTGGTTTGATTGGCCTGGTCAAGTGGAATGCCGTATTTTCTACAAATAGCCTGAGTCAAATCTTTTCCTCCCCAGGATAACTCACGCGAAAGAATGGGATAACCATTCCAGTGAACATACAAAATAGTTCTTTCATTTCCGATTTTCACTAGCATAATAGGTTTTTCTTTGACTGTTTTTGATAAAATTTTATTGAGTAGATTTCTATATGCCCATGCTTCAGTTGTAATCAAATCAGGGTCAACGCCTATTTGATTTAGCTTAGTTAATAAATCTTCTACATAAGACTTCAGAGTTGCTGACACATGAACTTGTGTTGATTGGCCACTTGTAGATAAAATAGAATAATCATAAATGACTTGCTCTAATTCAAAAGGCAAATCATCTTCTAACTCAAATCCAACACCAGATCGTATTGCTTTTCTGTCTCTTGTTGGGAGCTGTAAATTTCTAAAAGTTACACAACTAGTTTTTAAGGCAACTGCCACACGATCTGGCAACATTGGGAGCCTTTCGATAAGTTTTCTAGTTGCTAGAAAAGGATCGCTTCCGGTTTCTATTTTCTCTTCATAGTACTCATGAATTTCCCAACGTCTGAATGCGCTTTCTATTTCAACTGCTTTTACACTTGCGTTTCCAATATCTATTCCTAATATTTTCATGCTCGACCTCCTGCGTCTGTCATACCTACCCCTCTTATAATATCTTTAAAAACGTAATTTTTAAACCAGGATCATTCTCTTCGACAGCTCCAGCTACGGGCGACTTTTGAGTGTTATTATCCATTAAGGTCACCCAGGCTTCTAATAGTCTTGAGGTCTGATTTACTTTAGCTTGAACTGTGATTTTATAATTTACTTCATCTGTAATCATACTAATATTTTTGTGAGCAAGTTCATCTTTGAATTTTTTTACTTCATTTTGATCTTTATGAAATGCAGAAACTTTTTCCTGCAAATAATTGAAAAAATCCTGTTCAGTCTTAAATTGATTATCTGTTTCCTGAGAGTCTCTAAATTTAAAAAAAGCAGTAATTTCATCTTTTGTCATTTGTGATAC